>NZ_JAVLSB010000072.1:0-192826 GCF_031583775.1 Pseudomonas rhizozeae | reverse complement strand
TGCTGACCTTGTGGGAGCGAGCCTGCTCGCGAAAGCGTCAGTTAAGTTTAAACACCAGAAACTGACCCACCGCCATCGCGAGCAAACTCGCTTCTGCATTGGTTTCGCGCAACAACAAAAAAGCGATTAACCGCCCGGCCCCTGGCCTGTTCCCAAAACCCTCAAGGGCTGGAACAATGCCCACCACTTCACAGAGCGTTGGCGCGGGGGAATGCGGGTGCAGATTCAGGGTCATTACGAACTTAAGTTTGAAGCGGTGCGCGAGGCTTTCGCCGCACTGTTCGAAGATCCTCAAGAACGCGGCGCCGCGTTGTGCATCCAGGTCGGCGGGGAAACCGTGATCGACCTCTGGGCCGGATCTGCCGACAAGGACGGCGCCGAGGCCTGGCATAGCGACACCATCGCCAATCTGTTCTCCTGCACCAAGACCTTCACCGCTGTGGCCGCGCTGCAGTTGGTAGCCGAAGGCAAATTGCAACTGGATGTGCCGGTCGCTCGCTACTGGCCGGAATTCGCCGTCGCTGGCAAAGAATCCATTACGCTGCGCCAGTTGCTGTGCCATCAGGCCGGCCTGCCAGCGTTGCGCGATTTGCTGCCGCCCGAAGCCCTTTACGATTGGCAAACCATGGTCGATGCCCTGGCCGCCGAAACCCCCTGGTGGACCCCCGGCCAGGGTCATGGCTACGCCGCCATCACTTACGGTTGGCTGGTTGGCGAGCTGATCCGTCGCGCCGACGGTCGTGGCCCGGGCGAGTCGATTGCCGCGCGCATCTGCCAGCCGTTGGGGCTGGATTTCCATGTAGGCCTGGCGGACGCCGAGTTCCACCGCGTGGCGCATATCGCCCGGGGCAAAGGCAATGTCGGCGATGCTGCGGCCCAGCGCCTGCTGCAAGTGGCGATGCGCGAACCGAACGCCATGACCACGCGGGCGTTTGCCAACCCACCGTCCGTGATGACCAGCACCAACAAGCCGGAATGGCGGCGCATGCAGCAGCCCGCCGCGAATGGCCATGGCAATGCCCGCAGCCTCGCGGGTTTTTATGCCGGCCTGCTGGACGGTCAACTGCTCGACAGCGAGATGCTCAACGAATTGACCCGCGAACACAGCGTCGGCGACGACAAAACCTTGCTGACCCAGACCCGTTTCGGCCTCGGTTGCATGCTCGATCAACCTGAGGTGGCCAATGCCACCTACGGCCTTAGCCCGCGCGCATTTGGCCATCCGGGTGCCGGCGGGTCGATCGGCTTTGCGGATCCGGAACACGATGTGGCCTTCGGCTTCGTCACCAACACCTTGGGCCCTTACGTATTGATGGACCCGCGCGCGCAAAATCTCGCGCGGATACTTGCCACTTGTCTGTAATGCTCTGCTGAAATTTCTTACACAGGAACCGAGTCACCTTTTGGCTTTCCAAGCGTCAGTTTATGCGGACCGAATTCGGTCCGATTTTTCTTACTTTATTTTGTGGTAACTCAATGTCATCGAACAAAACCATCGCCCTGGCACTGTGCTTCGCTATCACCGGTTGCGCACAAACCCCACAAAATGACGCCGACGGCGGCAGTCACTGGTGGTCCTTCGGTTCTCCCGACAATAGCGCCAGCAAAGACACCGCTTCCGCCCCCGCTGCACCTGTCAAACCTGCCGCCACCGCACCGGTGGCCAAAGCTGAAAGCAGCAACCCTTGGTACTGGCCGTTTGGTTCCGAGGACAGCACCGCCAAAACAGACGCCAAGCCTGAAGTGAAACCCGAAGCCAAGCCTGCTGCCCCCGCTACCGTGGCCAAGGCCGACGCCGACAGCGGCAAAAAATGGTGGTGGCCGTTCGGCGACAAGGGCGCCGAGACCCCGAAAGCCGTGCCGCTGCCCGACCCGAAAGTGACCCAGGCCTGGCTCGATGACTACGAACCGCGCCTGCGCACCGCGATCAAGGACAGCAACCTGGAGCTGGAACGTCGCGATAACGTGCTAGTGGTCACCGCCCCGGCCGACAGCTCGTTCAACCCGGACCGCCCGGCCATGCTGTTGCCCGTGACCCTGGGCCCGTTCAGCCGCGTGGCGAAAATCCTCGAAGCCGATCCAAAAACCGCCGTGCTGGTGCTCGGCCATGCAGACACCTCGGGCGCCGCGCCGGCCAACCTCAAACTGAGCCAGGAGCGCGCGCAGTCGATCGCCGCGATCTTCCGCCTCAGTGGCTTGCAGCGTGACCGCTTGATGCTGCGCGGCATGGGCTCGGTGGCCCCGCGTGCAGCGAACGACAGCGTTGAAGGCCGTGCGCTGAACCGTCGTGTCGAGCTACTGGTCACGCCGCAAAACACCATGGTCGCACTGTTGAGCAAGTACAACATGCCAGCCCCGGCGCCAGTGACGCTGGTCGCTGCGCAAGAGGTCAAGCCTGCCGCGAAGCCGGTCACCCCGGCCCCTGCCGCGAAGAAAGCCGCAGTGCCGGCGACTAAAAAGGCCGCGGCCAAGAAAGCCGCTGCGAAAGCTCCGGCGAAAAAAGCGCCGGCTAAAACCGCCACGCCAGCGAAGAAAACCGCACCGGCCAAAGCCGCCGCCGACTCGAAGAAAGTGGCTGCCGCTGACGCTGCGAAAAACTGATCGATCTCGAAAAGGATAGCGCCATGACCCAGTCCCTGGCGGATATGCGCCGCGACTACACCCGCGACGGTTTGACCGAGGCCCAGGCGCCGGCCGAGCCGTTTGCGCTGTTCCACCAGTGGTTCGCCGAAGCGGTCAAGACCGAGCAGGCGCCGGTCGAGGCCAATGCCATGACCTTGGCTACGGTGGACCAGAACGGCCGTCCGCATTGTCGCATTCTGTTACTCAAGGGGCTGGACGCGCAGGGTTTCACCTTCTTCACTAATTACGAGAGCGCCAAGGGCCAACAACTGGCGGCGAACCCCTTTGCCGCCATGACGTTTTTCTGGCCGACCCTGGAGCGTCAGGTGCGCATTGAAGGGCGGGTTGTGAAGGTCTCGCCCGAGGAGTCCGACGCTTATTACCAGGTCCGCCCGTTGGGCAGCCGCCTCGGTGCCTGGGCCTCGCCCCAGAGCCGGGTGATTGCCGGTCGCGGTGAACTGGAGGCGCTGCTCAAAGCCACTGAGCAGCGCTTCAGCGACAGCCAACCGGATTGCCCGCAACACTGGGGCGGTTACCGCTTGCTACCGGAGCGCATCGAGTTCTGGCAGGGCCGTTCGAGCCGTCTGCACGACCGCTTGAACTACCGTCAGCAGGGCGCCGACTGGATTCTTGAACGCTTGGCACCCTAGGCAGTCTACCGAGCGAGATGGCCCACCAGCGCCGCAGCGCGAGATGTGTCATGCGACGCTATGGTGTGACGAGTCCATGGAGGCGCCTGTACCGGGCCTGAATCAAAGCGATTTTTATCCGGGCAGGGCCGTGACAGGCGTCGAGCTGCGGAGTTTAATGAACACCTGTCTTTTGGAGTTGATGCTATGCGTAAGTCTGTTCTGCTAATTGCTTCCTTTTCCACGATGGCGATGTTGCTGACTGGCTGCCAGTCCAGCCTGACTGGCGACTCCTATTCCCGTGACGAAGCGCGTCGCGTGCAGACGGTTCGCATGGGCACCATCGAATCCCTGCGCCCGGTGAAAATCGAAGGCACCAAAACCCCGATCGGCGGTATCGCCGGTGCAGCGGTGGGCGGCGTCGGCGGTAGCGCCATCGGCGGCGGTCGCGGCAGCATCGTCGCAGCCGTTATCGGCGCCGTGGCCGGCGGCCTGATCGGCTCCGCCACCGAAGAAGGCCTGACCCGCGCCCAGGGCGTGGAAATCACCGTCCGCGAAGACGACGGCAGCATGCGCGCCTACGTGCAACAGGTTCAGGAAAACGAAGTGTTCCGCGTCGGCGAGCGCGTGCGGATCGCTACCGTGGATGGCACGAGCCGCGTTTCGCACTAAGCGGGATGGGTGACAAACGAAAACCCCGAACAGGTGACTGGTCGGGGTTTTTTTATGAATTAGATGGTTTGTTCACGTGGCGGGGGAGTCATCCCTGTATGAACCCAGTTGCAAATCACAGTATGGGTCTCTGAACGTGTGGTTCAGCAACGTCTCTAGTTCATCGATCTGACGGTCGTCAAGGTCGTAGCAATAGATTTCGTCTTCTGCCTCTGTCCAAGCCATGATTTTCCGTAGCTGATCAATGTGCACAGCAGGAATCGGTACTTCGAAGTTGAGTTCTTCGGTTTTTTTATCAAAAGCGTAGATGACGTGATTCACGGTTCAATCCTTGTTGAATCGGCAGGGTTGCTCTGAGAGTTCATGCTGCGCTTATAAATACTCTGATTTTTCGGTGTTCTTCTACGAGTCAGTGTAATTACTCATTGGCGTTAAAAATATGCGGAAACTCTGAACAATATAATTTCAGCTCAGGCACACCAGTTGCACTATACAGGTTTCTCCCGTCAGTGATTTTCCAGTCCAGTTCTCCAGAACTTGTATCTGTGCTGGAGACAGATTCTCAACATCAAATTCATCTTCCGGTCCATGCCAATTCATCAGCCTTTTTAAATCATCATATAGATCTGCAGGCACATCGACGTCCATCAGCAATTGTTCAGTTTGGCGATCAAAAACTTCAATGACGTGTTTCATTTTTATGTTCTCCTTGTCGCATCGGCAGGTTTGGTTTGTTTAGCTGTTTTGGATGCCGGTCTTTCATGTCTGGCTGTACCGGTCAGCTCCCCCGTCTTGTATTAAATTCACCCACCGCCCTAACCAGTGAATGGGTGACTGGTTTGTTTATTGTTGCACGCTCTACGGCGCCCTGCGGGTGCCAATGAAATACTCCAGTTCGGATGGAAAGTGCACGTTGAGGATCCCTGCTATTTCCCTGATTTGCTCTGTCGTCAACTCAAGCTCGCCGGGTTGTATATCTTCCAAGGCTTTCGATTCGGTCAGTTGAGCTAATGCCTGGTTCATCTCGGGGTCGGTGATTGTTAATTCGAACTGCAATGAGTCATCTTGCTTCTCGTCTGGATGGAAACCAGTGATGGACAGATAGCGCATAAATTCCTCTCGTTGTTCATTTGGGAGTTCTCCTTCCTGGCTTCGGCCCTTTGGTTTGCTCGCGTGTGATGCTGTCTGCCAGCCACTGATTGTCCTTGTTCGTTCGTCCGTAGCGTCCCCGAAGAGGACGCAACCGGACGTTAACGAACAGCGCCGAGTGTGGCTGTAGGACGAATCCTGCAAGTGCTTAGGAGGGTTCTTTGCGATACGGGGAATTGCGCGATGGAGAAGGAAAACACTCCCCGCGCGGGCTTTATTCCATTGATAAATTTATATCTGCGCAGGCGTCAAAACTGGGGTTCTGGACACAATTCCCAAGCTTTCACCGCTTATCCTCCGCCGCAACTTCAACTTTGCATCGCCGGAGATTGGTCGTTGAATAAACCGCTATTGCCTGTTTCCTACGAACAACTTGATCGCTGGATTGCTTCGCTGCAGCCCTCGTTGATCGAGCAATCGTTCGCCTGCGTCATCGGCATTCTGCGCGGTGGCGGTCCGCTGGCACTCATGGTGTCCCACGCCACGGGGGTGGCGCCGGCCTTTCTGCGTTATCGGCGTGAGGACCGTCAGGTAATTTGGGATTCGTCGATCCCGATTCCTCCAGCCGGCAGCAAAGTGCTGCTGTGCGAGGACATCGCCGGAGCGGGGCACACACTCTTGGATTGCCTGGCGTTTCTGCATAAACAAGGCCTTCAGGTCAAAACCCTGACTGCCGGTTTCGACGACATCAGCGCCATCCGCCCGGACTACGGCATCGATGGCCGCGGTTACTTTTTGCTGTTTCCGTGGGAACGCCAGGCTTACACGGCGGAGTACCGAAAACAGTGGCAGCAGACGGCGGGCGGCCGTCACGGACCAATGCCTGATGATCATGAGTTCGATCTATACGCCATCGACCTCGACGGTATTCTGTTACCGGACATCGCTCCGGAACGCTATGCGGCGAACCTGCAGTTGGCGCTGCTTGAGCGTGATCGGACCGAGCCTTACAAGGTGCTGCCGACACTGGGGCGGGTAAAAGGGATCATCACCGGTCGCCCGGAAATGGATCGTGCGCGCACCGAGGCCTGGTTGCAGCGCCATGGTTATGGCGACACGCCGCTGATCATGAGAGACGCCGAGCGTTACAACGACAGCCCCGAGCAAGTGGCGACCCACAAGGCTCAAGCGACCTTGCAACTGGCCTGCACGCATTTCGTCGAGAGCGATCCGGCGCAGGCAATTCTGATCTCGCAGCAAGCACCCTTGCTGCGAGTGATCTGGTGGGATGCCGAGGTTCAGCGGGCGCAACTGATCGGTGCGTCCGAGTGGACCGGCGTTACGCCCCGCGTGCAGGGCGTTCCGGCCTAAGGCTGTCTACTGCGCGGGCCGGACGTGCGCCGGTTCACCGGCGTGCTTGCCACTGGCCATGGCGGTTACCGCGTAACCGATCACCGCCGCCAGAATCGAGCCGGTCAGGATCCCCATGCGGTCCATTCCCGCATATTCGCTGGCCCCCGGCACAAAGGCCAGCGAACCGACGAACAGGCTCATGGTGAAGCCGATACCGCAGAGGATCGACACGCCCAGCACCTGGCACCAATTGGCGCCTTGGGGCAGGGCGGCGAGGCCGGTCTTGATGGCCAGCCAGGTCAGGCCGAACACGCCGAGAGTCTTGCCCAGCAGCAGGCCCACGGCGATGCCCATCGGCACATGATGGGTGAAGCTTTCAGCGGTGACGCCGGTCAGCGACAGGCCGGCGTTAGCGAAGGCGAACAGCGGCAGGATGGCGTACGCCACCCATGGGTGCAGCGCATGTTCCAGGGTCAGCAGCGGCGAGCGTTTGCCGTGCTGGGTGCGCAGCGGAATGCAGAAGGCCAGGGTCACACCGGCCAGCGTCGCATGTACACCGCTCTTGAGTACGCAGACCCAAAGCACCGCGCCGATGATCAGGTAGGGCGCCAGCCTGACCACACCCAGGCGATTCATGGCGATCAATGCCACGATACACGCGGCGGCGAGGGCCAAGGACGTTGTCGAGAGCGCGCCGGAGTAAAAAATCGCGATGACAATGATGGCGCCGAGGTCATCGATGATCGCCAGGGTCATCAGGAACAGTTTCAACGATACCGGTACACGCTTGCCCAACAGGGCCAGGACGCCAAGGGCAAACGCAATGTCCGTGGCCATTGGGATCGCCCAGCCACTCAGCGCGGCCGGGTTGTCACGGTTCAGCAGCCAGTAGATCAGCGCCGGCACCACCATGCCGCCGATGGCGGCTGCGCCGGGCAGTACGATCTGCGAAGGTTTCGACAATTGCCCGTCGAGCACTTCGCGCTTCACTTCCAGGCCGATCAGCAGGAAGAACAGCGCCATCAAGCCGTCGTTGATCCACAGCAGCAACGGTTTGGCGATGACCAATGCGCCAAACTGCGTGGCCACTGGCGTTTCGAGGAAGGCGTTGTACAGCCACGAGAGCGGTGAGTTGTTGATGATCAACGCCAGCACGGCGGCGGCGATGAGCAGCAAGCCGCTGGCCGCTTCGAGCTGGAAAAAACGCGTCAAATGGTTACGCAAAGCCAAGGTCGCTCTCCATCGCTGAGTTCAAAAAGGTCGCACACCCTAACCCGTCCCCTTAGTTGATAAAACAAAAGTTATATTCTTTTTTGTTATATGGCGTGACGACTCGCCGTCACGATTCGGGAATGAGCCTAGCAGTTGCCCAAGGGTTTGGGTCTCAGCTGTACCTGTGTTTGTTGTAGGTTTTTTCCTAAGCTGCTGAATGACGTTTGTAACTACGGCCCACAACGAGAACACCACCATGAGCGACCACCGACAGTGGGCCCGCGAAGCCATCCGCTTGATCGAAGCGGACTTCCAGCGCAGCGCCGACACCCACCTGATTCCCTTGCCGCTGCCCGGTTTTCCCGGCATTGAGTTGTATTTCAAGGACGAGTCGAGCCACCCCACCGGTAGTCTCAAGCATCGGCTGGCGCGCTCGCTCTTTTTGTACGCGCTGTGTAACGGCTGGCTCAAGCCCGGTGCGCCGGTAATCGAAGCGTCCAGTGGTTCGACGGCCATTTCCGAGGCGTACTTCGCGCGGATGCTGGGCTTGCCGTTCATTGCGGTGATGCCGGCCAGCACCTCGAAAGAGAAAATTGCCCAGATTGCGTTTTACGGCGGCCAGAGCCATTTGGTCGATGACCCGACGCAGATCTACGCCGAGTCCGAGCGCCTGGCGCGGGAGCACGATGGCCATTTTATCGACCAGTTCACCTACGCCGAGCGCGCCACCGATTGGCGGGCGAACAACAATATCGCTGAGTCGATTTTCCAACAGATGCGCTTCGAGCAACACCCGGAGCCGAGCTGGCTGATTTCCAGCCCTGGCACCGGCGGCACCACCGCGACCCTCGGTCGCTATGTGCGTTACCGCCAGCATCGCACCCGCGTGCTGTGCGCCGACGCTGAGCGCTCGGTGTTTTTCGCGTTCTACCAGACCGGCGATGCAACGCTGCGGCTGGACCACGGCTCACGGATCGAAGGCATTGGCCGGCCTCGGGTCGAAGCGTCATTTCTGCCCAAGGTAATCGACGCCATGGTTAAGGTGCCGGACGCCTTGTCGCTGGCGGCCATGCATTACCTGGCCGAGCGCCTGGGGCGACGGGTGGGCGGGTCGAGTGGGACCAACCTGATCGGCGCGTTGATTGCTGCGCAGCAGATGCAGGCGGCGGGGGAGTCCGGGTCGATCGTGGCGATCCTGTGTGATGGCGGCGAGCGGTATGCCGACAGCTATTACGATCAGGATTGGCTGAAGGGCCAAGGGTATGAATTGAACGCGTTGATCGATGCCGTGGCAGCGAGCGTCGAACGCGGTGAAGCGCTACCGGCCACCGTGCTGCGTGCCAATATCTGACACCTCTCTACTGGGGATTTGTGTGTGGCATGGATCGCATACACACCCCAAAACGAATGTGGGAGCGGCCTTGCTCGCGAAAGCGGTGGATCAATCAACATCTGCGTTGAATGCTCGTCCGTCTTCGCGAGCTAGCCCGCTCCCACAGGGTGTTGCATTTTCAGTGAGTGCAGATCAGGCCTCTAGACCCAGAATATCCCGCGCCACCGCCTCGGCTATCCGGATCCCGTCGACGCCCGCCGAGAGAATCCCGCCGGCGTAACCCGCGCCTTCGCCTGCCGGGAACAGGCCTTTGACGTTCAGGCTTTGCATGCTGTCGTTGCGGGTAATGCGCAGCGGCGATGAGGTGCGGGTTTCGATGCCGGTGAGCACCGCATCGTGCAGCGAGTAGCCGCGGATCTGTTTTTCAAATGCCGGAAGGGCTTCGCGGATTGCTTCGATGGCGAAGTCCGGCAGCGCCAGGGCCAGATCGCCCAAGGAAACCCCGGGTTTGTAGGACGGCTCGACACTGCCCAGGGCGGTGGACGGTTTGCCGGCAATGAAGTCGCCGACCAATTGCGCCGGCGCTTCGTAGTTGCTGCCGCCGAGCACATAGGCGTGGGATTCCAGTCGTTCCTGCAACTCGATGCCGGCCAGCGGACCGCCCGGGTAATCGACTTCCGGGGTAATGCCGACGACGATCCCTGAGTTGGCGTTGCGCTCGTTGCGCGAGTACTGGCTCATGCCGTTGGTGACCACACGGCCTTCTTCCGACGTCGCCGCGACCACGGTGCCGCCCGGGCACATGCAGAAGCTGTAGACCGAACGGCCGTTCTTGGCGTGGTGCACCAGTTTGTAGTCAGCGGCGCCCAGTTTCGGGTGGCCGGCGTATTTGCCCAGGCGCGCGCTGTCGATCAGCGACTGCGGGTGCTCGATGCGGAAACCTACCGAGAACGGCTTGGCTTCCATGTACACGCCGCGACCGTGCAGCATGCGGAAGGTGTCGCGAGCACTGTGGCCGAGGGCGATGATCACGTGTTTCGACTGCAACTGCTCGCCGCTGGCCAGGGTCACGCCGGTCAGTTGGCCATCGTCGATCTGCACATCGGTGACGCGCTGCTCGAAACGCACTTCACCGCCCAGGGCGATGATCTGCTGGCGCATGTTTTCCACCACGCCGGTCAGGCGGAACGTACCGATGTGCGGCTTGCTGACGTAGAGGATTTCGTCCGGCGCGCCGGCCTTGACGAACTCGTGCAGGACTTTGCGGCCGTGGTGCTTCGGGTCTTTGATCTGGCTGTAGAGCTTGCCGTCGGAGAAAGTCCCCGCACCGCCCTCGCCGAACTGCACGTTGGATTCCGGATTGAGCACGCTTTTGCGCCACAGGCCCCAGGTGTCCTTGGTGCGCTGGCGGACTTCCTTGCCGCGCTCAAGGATGATCGGCTTGAAACCCATCTGCGCCAGCAGCAGCCCGGCGAAAATCCCGCAGGGTCCGAAGCCGACCACGATCGGCCGCTGGGCCAGATCGGTCGGCGCCTGGCCGACCACGTGGTAACTGACGTCCGGCGCCACGTTGACGTTACGGTCATCGGCGAACCTGTGCAGCACCTCGGCCTCGTCGCGCACGGCGAGGTCAATGGTGTAGATGAAGCACAATTCCGAGGACTTTTTGCGCGCGTCGTAGCTGCGCTTGAACAAGGTGAAGTCGAGCAGATCCTCGCTGGCAATTCCCAGGCGCCGCACGATGGCCGGGCGCAGGTCTTCTTCGGGATGGTCGATCGGCAGCTTGAGTTCGGTGATTCGTAACATGACGGGATCCGGTTCGCGGGGCGCACAACTGCGCCAGGGCGGTTTCACAAACCGGCGATTATAAGCCGCAAAGCCCGGCGGCCGTGAGGCTTAAACGATCAGTCGTTACGCGAGCCGCCGAAATACGCGCAGCCACGCTGCACCTGGCCGTTGATGCGCAACTCGGCGCTCATCGATTGCACGCTGCCGCTGGTGGCGTCGACGCAGCGTTGCGGCGCGACCCACAGCTCGATGTGCTGATTATCGGCTTCGGTGCTGAGGTTGAAACGGCCGTCGCCCAGTTGCTCTTCGACGTAGGGCAGGGCCAAGGGCGGCTGGTCGGCGCGATCGATGACCATGCCTTTGCCGCTGACTTTGACGTTCCACTCCGGGCCATGACCGCTGGCACGCAGGATCAGCACCTTGAAGTTGGGATCGTCGCAGGCCACCCCCGAGCGCTCGACGCGGTACAGGTTGGCCAGGTCGAGTTGGCTGTCGCTGCCGGCGGCGGTGCTGGAGACCACGCGCCCGCGCAGGTCGGCGAACAGCTTGCCTTGCTGGTCGGCCAGCGTCGCCGCCTCTTGCAAGACGCTGGTGCCACCGGCGTCGTTGACCACATAGCGCCGCTGTTCCTGGCATGGCTGGAACAGCAGCTTGCCGTCCACCGCCGTCAGTTCCCCCTGCATCCGCGTCTGGCCGACATGGGAGGCGTTTTCCCGCGGGCCATTCATCAACTGGCACGCGGCAAACAGCGGAAGCAAGGCGATCAAAATCAGGGAACGGGCAGCACGCATCGTTGGGTCTCCAGACAAGTGCCGCCACGTTACGCAGGCTGACCGTTCATCACAAGACTTGCGTGCGCGATGAAGGCCGGGGATTGAGTTGGCCGTGCTGGCCCCGCATAGTGGCCACCTCGCCTGCAAGGACCTGCGCCGCTGTCATGAATCGCCCGTCGACGGTTTTCCCCGAACGCCTGTACGTATTCGATGCGTTACGCGGTATTGCTGCGTTGGCTGTGGTGTTCTGGCATTGGCAACACTTTTTTTTTCAGGGTGCGGTCCCCGGCCTGGCTGATATTGAACAACAGCCGTTGTATTCGACGTTCTTTCTGTTTTATCGACATGGCGGCGATGCGGTCGCGCTGTTTTTCTGTTTGTCCGGGTTCATTTTTTTCTGGCTGTTCGGCCGGGCTGTTGCAACGGGAGAGCTAACCGGTTGGCAGTTTTTCCGCGAGCGTTTCAGCCGTCTCTATCCCTTGCACTTGGCCACTTTTGGCGCCGTGGCGCTGCTGCAAGCGTTGTACAGCCGGCACACCGGTTCGGCGTTCGTGTATCCCTTCAACGATGTTTATCACGGCGTGCTGAACCTGTTTCTCGCCCCGGCGTGGGGGTTGGAGCAGGGTTGGTCGTACAACGCTCCAGCGTGGTCGATCTCGGTTGAAGTGCTGTTGTACCTGGGGTTCTTCCTGCTATGGCGATACCTGCCGTTTCCGGCGCTGGCCGCGGCTCTGCTGATTGCGCTGGCGACGTGGGTGTTTCCGGCGCAATACAAGATCAGTCTGGGGGGCTTGAGTTTTTTCTCCGGCGGCGTCGCGTACCTTTGGCTGACCTGGCTGCTGCAAAAGTTACCGCTACGCACGGTGGCCGTGGGGCTGGCACTGGCCTGTGTCTTGGCGTGGATCGGGCTTGAAACCGGCGGCTTTTATGCGCGGCAATGGACCTTCGTGGTGGTGTTTCCGTTGAGCATCATGACCCTGGTCGTCTGGCATCGGGTGCTTGATCCGTTGGCACGGCGCCTGACTTGGCTGGGTGACATCAGCTACGCGTCCTATCTGCTGCACTTTCCGCTGCAAATCATCGCGGCGATGTTGGCCGATAAATTTCTCCCCGGTCGCCAGGTGTTCTTTCAGCCCTGGGCGTTGCTGCTGTTTTTTGCGGTGTTGCTCGGGGTCAGCCTGGCCTGCCATCACCTGTTCGAGCGACCCATGCAGCGCTGGCTGCGGCAACGGCGCCGAGCCACGGCCAGCGCAGTGCCGATCAACTGACGGGGCGATCAATCCACGTGGTCGTCACCCCACGCGAAACGTCTGACCGGTTTGCAGGCCTTCCACGCTTTTCGCGTAGGCCAGTGCCACATCCGCTGCGGGAACCGGCTTGTAGCCGCGGAAATACGGAGCGTAGCTGTCCATGGCTTCGAGCAGGACGGTCGGGCTGATCGAGTTGACGCGCAGGCCCCGGGGCAGTTCGATGGCAGCGGCGCGGACGAAGCTGTCCAGTGCGCCGTTGACCAGCGCAGCCGAGGCACCGCTGCGGATCGGGTCGTGGCTGAGCACCCCGGTAGTGAACGTGAACGAGGCGCCGTCATTGGCGAACTCGCGGCCGATCAGCAGCAAGTTGACCTGGCCCATGAGTTTGTCGCTGAGCCCGAGGGTGAAGCTGTCAGTGGTCATTTCGCTCAACGGCGCGAAGGTGACGTTGCCGGCGGCGCAGACCAGCGCATCGAATGTCCCGGTTTTTGCAAACAGTGCGCGGATGGACGCGTTGTCACTGATGTCAACGTTGAAGTCACCGCTGCTGCGGCCAATGCGGATGACTTCATGGCGTTGCGATAACTCTTTATCCACCGCCGAACCGATGGTGCCGCCTGCGCCGATCAATAGGATTTTCATGGTTGAGTCCTCGGTGAGTTGAATGAGCCCACAGTCTAGGACTGGTTTTTCCCAACGATAAGCGCGCTAATGGGCAACCTTTGGTTTTCAATTGGAAACAATCCATGAGCGAAATGGACGACCTGGCGGCGTTCGCCGTACTGATAGAGGCAGGCAGTTTCACCCTGGCGGCGCAGCAATTGGGCTGCAGCAAAGGGCAGCTGTCCAAGCGCATCAGCCAGTTGGAGGCGCAGTTTTCGGTGGTGTTACTGCAGCGCACTACGCGCCGCTTGAGCCTGACCGCCGCTGGTGCCGCGTTGTTGCCGCAGGCCCAGGCGCTGGTGGTGCAAGTGGAGCGCGCGCGGCAGGCACTGGCGCGGTTGAAGGACGACATGACCGGTCTGGTGCGCATGACGGTGCCGGTGTCGTTGGGCGAGACGTTCTTCGATGGCTTGTTGCTGGAATTCGCGGCGCAATATCCGCAGGTGCAGATCGAGCTGGACTTGAGCAACCGCTACCGCGATCTGTCGCGAGAAGGTTTCGACCTGGCCGTGCGCTCCGACGTGGCGATCGACGAGCGCCTGGTCGCTCGCCCGTTGTTGGCCTGGCATGAAATGACCTGCGCCAGCCCGACCTATCTTGAGCGGTACGGTGAGCCGCTCACCCCGCAGGCGTTGGCCGAGCACCGTTGCCTGCTTAACAGCCACTACAGCGGTCGCGAGGAGTGGTTGTATCACCAACAGCACGAGCTGCTGCGGGTGCCTGTCTCCGGGCCGTTCGCCAGCAATCACTACAGCCTGCTGAAAAAAGCCGCGCTGGCTGGGGCTGGCATTGCGCGGCTGCCGTCCTATTTGCTGCAAGCGGAATTGGCCGACGGCCGTTTGCGCTGGCTGTTGCGCGATTACCAGACCCGCAGCATGCCGATGTATCTGGTGCATCCGTATCAGGGAGGATTGCCCAAGCGCACGCAGGTGTTGGCGGATTATTTGATCGATTGGTTCAAGCGCATGGGGGAGGCGCTGGATGGGTTGCAGCGGTAGTGAAGGTCCACACAACCTTCTGTGGCGAGGGAGCTTGCTCCCGCTGGGTTGCGCAGCAACCCCAAAACCTAATGGGCCACACCCGCACCTCCCACAACCCCTCCGCATAAAAAAACGGCCCGAAGGCCGTTTTCTGTGTTGCGCTGAGGCTTAGCCGCCGAGGTACGCTTCGCGCACTTTCGGGTCGGTCAGCAGGGCTTCACCGGTGCCTTGCATGACCACGCGGCCGTTCTCCAGAACGTAGGCGCGGTCAGCGATTTTCAAGGCCTGGTTGGCGTTTTGCTCGACCAGGAACACGGTCACGCCATCCTTGCGCAGCTGTTCGATGATGTCGAAGATCTGCTGGATGATGATCGGTGCCAGGCCCAGCGACGGTTCGTCGAGCAGCAGCAGCTTGGGCTTGCTCATCAGCGCACGGCCGATGGCGAGCATTTGCTGTTCACCGCCGGACATGGTGCCGCCGCGTTGGCTGAAGCGTTCTTTCAAGCGCGGGAACAGTTCCAGGACCTTGTCCATTTGCTCCTGATAATCGCCTTTCTCGGTGAAGAAGCCGCCCATGGACAGGTTCTCTTCCACGGTCAGGCGCGCGAACACCCGGCGACCTTCAGGCACCACGGCAATGCTTTTGCGCATGATCTGCGCCGAAGTCTGTCCGACCAGTTCCTCGCCCATGTAGCGGATGCTGCCGCTGTGCGCCTGCGGCGAACCGCAAAGGGTCATCAGCAGGGTCGACTTGCCGGCGCCGTTGGCCCCGATCAGGGTGACGATCTCGCCCTGGCGGATTTCCACGTTGACGCCGTGCAGGGCCTGGATCTTGCCGTAGAAGGTGGAAACGTTTTCGAATTGCAGCATTTACGCTTCCCCCAGGTAGGCTTTGATCACTTCAGGATTGTCGCGGATCTGATCCGGCGTGCCGTCGGCCAGGGGCGTGCCCTGGTTGATCACGACGATGTGATCGGAAATGCTCATGACCAGTTTCATGTCGTGTTCGATCAGCAGCACTGTCACATTGTGCTCTTCACGCAGCACGCTGATCAGCGCCTTGAGGTCTTCGGTTTCCTTCGGATTGAGGCCGGCCGCCGGTTCGTCGAGCATGAGAATCCGCGGACGGGTCATCATGCAGCGGGCGATTTCCAGGCGCCGTTGCTGGCCGTAAGCCAGGGTCCCGGCGGTACGGTTGGCGAATTCCTTGAGGTTGACCTTGTCCAGCCAGTACTCGGCGAACTCCATGGCCTCGCGCTCGCTCTTGCGGAACGCCGGAGTCTTGAACAGGCCTGACAGGAAGTTGGTGTTCAAGTGACGGTGCTGGGCGATCAACAGGTTCTCGACCGCCGTCATGTCCTTGAACAAGCGCACGTTCTGGAAGGTCCGCACCACGCCTTTGAGCGCGATCTTGTGGCCCGGCAAACCCTGGATCGGCTCGCCGTCCAGCAGGATGGTGCCGCCGCTTGGTTGGTAGAAACCGGTCAGGCAGTTGAACACCGTGGTCTTGCCGGCGCCGTTCGGGCCGATCAGCGCGACGACTTGTTTTTCCTTGACGGTCAGGGCCACGCCGTTGACCGCCAGCAAGCCGCCGAAGCGCATGCTTAGATTTTCGACTTTCAGGATCTCGCGGCTCATTTGCGCAGCTCCATGTGTGGACGTTGCATGGGCAGCAGGCCTTGAGGACGCCAGATCATCATCAGCACCATCAAGGCGCCGAACATCAACATGCGGTACTCACTGAACTCACGCATCATTTCCGGCAACAGGATCATCACCACGGCGGCCAGGATCACCCCCAGTTGCGAGCCCATGCCACCCAGCACCACGATCGCGAGGATGATCGCCGACTCGATGAAGGTGAAGGACTCCGGCGTCACCAGGCCTTGGCGAGCAGCGAAGAAGCTACCCGCGAAACCGGCGAAGCTGGCGCCCAGGGTGAAGGCCGACAACTTGATCACGGTCGGGTTGAGACCCAGCGCGCGGCAGGCGATTTCGTCTTCGCGCAGTGCTTCCCACGCGCGGCCGATCGGCATGCGCAGCAGACGGTTGATCACGAACAGCGCCGCCAGGGCCAGCAACAGCGCAACCAGGTAAAGGAAGATCACCTTGTTGATCGAGTTGTATTCCAGGCCGAAATACTCGTGGAATGTCTGCATACCTTCGGCTGCTTTGCGCTCGAAGGTCAGGCCGAAGAACGTCGGTTTCTCGATGTTGCTGATGCCGTTCGGGCCACCGGTGATGTCGGTCAGGTTACGCAGGAACAAGCGGATGATTTCCCCGAAGCCCAGGGTCACGATCGCCAGGTAGTCGCCGCGCAGACGCAAGACCGGGAAGCCCAGCAGGAAGCCGAACGTTGCCGCCATCAGGCCGGCGACCGGCAGGCAGACCCAGAAACTCCAGCCCAGGTAGTGCGACAACAGCGCATAGCTGTAGGCGCCGACGGCATAGAAACCGACGTAACCGAGGTCGAGCAGGCCGGCCAGGCCGACCACGATGTTCAGGCCGAGGCCGAGCATCACGTAGATCAGGATCAGGGTCGCGATGTCGACCGCGCCACGGGAGCCGAAGAACGGCCACACCAGGGCGCCGATGATCAGGGCGATGATGATCCAGCGCTGGGTGGTCGGCAGGGTCAGGAAGTTGCTGGCCTTGGCCGGGATCAACGGCATGTTCGGCGAGGATTTCCACGCCGAGCTGATCGAGTCGTTGAACAGCACCCGCAGGAACATCAGCACCGAGCAGATCGCGATGATCGCCAGGGTGGTGCTGCTGGTGTTGTGCACTTCCAGGTGAACGCCGACGATGGTCAGCTTCAGACCAAGGACCGGGTAGGCAACCGCCCAGACCAGGAGCGCGCTGAACAGCGCTTGCTTGATATTTTTAGTCATACCTTCTCAACCTCCGGACGGCCCAGGATGCCGGTCGGCCGGAACAACAGCACCAGAACCAACAAGCCGAACGCGACGACGTCCTTGTATTGGTCGCCGAAGATATCGGCGCCAAAGGCTTCCGCCACACCGAGCACTAGCCCGCCGAGCATGGCGCCGGGGATGCTGCCGATGCCGCCCAGTACCGCGGCGGTGAAGGCCTTGAGGCCGACCAGGAACCCGGCGTTCGGGTTGATCACGCCGTATTGCATGCTCAACAACACCGCCGCAACGGCTGCCAGTGCGGCACCGATGACGAAGGTCAGGGCAATGATGTTGTTGGTGTTGATGCCCAGCAGGTTGGCCATCTTGATGTCTTCGGCGCAGGCGCGGCAGGCGCGGCCCAGGCGAGAGCGGGAGATGAACAGGGTGAGGCCGAGCATGGCGACCAGGGTCACCACGAACACCACGATTTGCATGTACGAAATCAGCACTTCATGTGCGCCACCTGGCCCGAAGGCAATGTTGCCAGGGATCAGGTTGGGGATGGATTTGTCCTTGGAGTCTTGCGCCAGCAGAACCGAGTTCTGCAGGAAGATCGACATACCAATGGCGGAGATCAGCGGGATCAGACGGTTGCTGCCGCGCAATGGGCGGTAGGCGATCCGTTCGATGCTGTAGCCGTAGGCACTGGTCACCACGATGCTCGCGATGAATGCAGCGGTCATCAACAGCGGCACACTGTCGAGTCCCATCATGGCCAGGCCCGCGATGGCGATGAACGCCACGTAGGAACCGATCATGTACACCTCGCCGTGGGCGAAGTTGATCATCCCAATGATGCCGTAGACCATCGTATAGCCGATGGCGATCAGGGCATACGTGCTGCCAACGGTCAAACCGTTAACCAGCTGTTGGAAGAAGTGATAGATGTCAGGCATTACAGCGCTCCTAAAAACCTGATACGCATTTCACTGGTGGAGTCATTTTCCCGCTCGTGCCCCGTGGATCTGTTATCCACTTCGGATTCGAGGTTTGCCAGCGAACCGCTGATGACGGTTTTGAGATTTTCAGGTGGGCCGACTCGCGGATCACGCAGGTGCGGCTCAATACAGTTGTAAAACAAAGCCCACGGCACGCCGTGGGCTTTGTGGGCAGTCAGTCAGGCCAGGCCTTACTGAGGCGAAGCTTCAGTTTTTGGCTTGTTGTAGTGCCACTGGTACACCACGAACTTGAAGTCCTTCAGGTCGCCCTTGGCGTCGAAGCTCAGGTCGCCAGTCGGGGTCTTGAAGGTGCCAGCGTGGATGGCTTCAGCCACTTTTGCAGCGTCTTCGCTCTTGGCGGCGGTGATACCGTCGGCAATCACTTGTACGGCGGAGTAGGCCGGGAACACGAACGGACCGCTCGGGTCTTCTTTCTTCGCTTTGAAGGCGTCAGCCAGGGCGACGTTGGCAGGATCCTGGTCGAACGATTTCGGCAGGGTCACCAGCAGGCCTTCGGACGCTTCCTTGGCGATCTGCGAAATGGAGTCGTTGCCCACGCCTTCCGGACCCATGAACTTGGCTTTCAGGCCTTTCTCTTCGGATTGACGCAGGATCAGGCCCAGCTCCGGGTGGTAGCCGCCGTAGTAGACGAAGTCGACGTTGGCTTGCTTGAGCTTGGCGATGATCGACGAGAAGTCCTTGTCGCCGGCGTTAATGCCTTCGAACACGGCAACCTTGGTGCCTTTCTTCTCGAGGGTCTGTTTCACGGCGGTGGCGATGCCTTCACCGTATTGCTGTTTGTCGTGCAGGACCGCAACGATTTTCGGCTTTACGTGGTCGGCGATGTAGTTACCGGCGGCAGGGCCCTGGGCGCTGTCGAGACCGATGGTGCGGAACACCATTTTGTAACCACGGGCGGTGATGTCCGGGCTGGTGGCAGCCGGGGTGATCATGATCACGCCTTCGTCTTCGTAAATGTCCGAAGCCGGTTGGGTGGAGCTGGAGCACAGGTGGCCAACCACGAACTTGACGCCGTCGTTGACGACTTTGTTCGCGACCGCGACCGCTTGCTTCGGATCACAGGCGTCGTCGTATTCAACGGCTTCGAGTTTCTTGCCGTCTACGCCGCCCTTGGCGTTGATTTGTTCGATGGCCATTTTGGCGCCACTGAACTGCATGTCGCCGTATTGGGCTACAGGACCGGTCTTAGGGCCGGCGATGCCGATCTTGATGGTGTCAGCTGCGAACGAATGGCTGGCAACCCCGGCCAGAACCATAGCGGCAAACAGTTTGGAAATCTGCTTAGTAGCCTTAGTCATAGTGCTCCACTCTTACTGTTGTAGTTTTTATAGTCCTGGCGCCGAAGCGACCGAACCGGGTCAGATATCTGGGATACCCTGCGGAAAATGCCCCCGGCAACTGTACCGGTACAGTGTAGAGCGCCGATTGTTAGCCTGGGAAGCTAGCGCCGAGGGGCAAAACCAGAGGGTGTCGCTTTTTTGAAAGAAAAAGACAGAATGGCGGCGGGGGTTTTGCCTGCGAAGAGGGCAATCCTTGGCTTTCCTGCACTTTTCAATCGATCACTCATTTGCAACTGGGTTTTTCTGCCAGACCACGGACGTTATTATTCGCGTCGTTTTCTTTTCCGGACAGCCCCATGACTCAAGAACCTAGCACCCTCTATGCCAAGCTGCTTGGTGAAACCGCATCAATTACCTGGAAAGAGCTGGAGCCGTTCTTTGCCAAGGGTGCCCTATTGTGGGTCGACCCGACACTGGATTTGATTGCCGCCGCCGAGGCCGTGGCGCAGGACGAAGGCGAGAAAGTCGCGGCCTGGCTGGCTCAGGATAAACTCGCCAAGCTCTCTGAAACACGGGCGCTGGATCTTTTTGAGCGCGATCCAGAGTTGTGGGCAGTGGTAGTTTCGCCGTGGATTCTGATCCAGGAGAGGGCGCAGGGATAAAGGGTTGCACTGGGTTGGTGCGCTATTTTTTCATTCGAAAGTGTGTAGCCGAGTAACCGCTGGCAACGTGATGGCATCTGGCCCGTGAAGAAAGGTCACAGACTGACTTTTGGGGGAAGGTAACGTAAACGTAACGGGAACAGTTTCATAAGCAGCCTAAGGGTTGCTTAATTGTTTCTGAGTATGTGGGCGAAGAGAAATGCGCTGCCTGGCAGAAAGATTCGCGAGCAGGCTCGCTCCCACAGGTTCGGTGGTCACCGTGTGGGAGCGAGCCTGCTCGCGAAGTCAGCAGCTCGATATCAAGCCGTGCGCCCGGTGTGGTTATTCAGCGAAATCACTTTGGTCTTGCCGATCCGGTGACGGTAAATCTCGCGCAAGTACTTGATCGCTTTCTTCACGCAATCGCGCGACAAGCGAATGTCGTTGATCGAGACGAACTTGTCCTTGTCATTGATCAGCTCGCGGTACTTCTTCTCGTACATCGGCTTGATCGCGTACCAGTTGGTGTCGAGGATCTTCGCCGGGTTCTCGAACTCATTGAGCAAGTCGTCGATGCGGTCTTCGTCGAACTCTTCCTGAATGATGAAATCGAGGATCGAGTTGTCCAGGGTCTCGTCGAAGCGGTACGGGTTCTTGGCGAAGCAACGCTTGATGAACGCCACGATCAGCGTCAGGAAGTCGTCCGACAGGCACGGGCTCTTGGCGATCAGTGTGGTCAGCGACAGGTTGGCCGAGGCGCCGATCACCAGCGCGTAACGCTTGAGCGTGGTGTTGGGGAACAGGCTGTTGAGGTGGGTCTTCAGGCGGTTCAGGTCCATGTAGGACAGTTTGTAATCCTTGGGCAACGAGACGATCGACACCACTGACGAGCAATTCTTGAAGAAGTGCAGGTCGTGCAGCGCGGCGGCGTCGTAGCCGGAATTCTTGTACTGCTCCAGCGACGCGCGATAGCGCTTGGATTCGATCGGCAACAGGCTGATGCCCTCGATGGCCTGGGTCACTTTGTTGAAGTGCGGCAGGTCGATCGAGCGGAAGAACAGGTCATCGATGTTCAGGCGCTGCGGCTCTTTCTCGAACACCTTGAACTTGTCGCTGCTCGGCGGCGGGGTTTCCGGTACCACCGATTCGGCGTAGGCAATCGCTACCGGCCCGGCCAGGCTCATGAACAGGTCGTTGGCGTCGAGGCGAATGGTCTCGCCGATGTCGATGCCGGCGCGTCGGAAATAGTTCTGGTCGTAGTCAGTCGTAACGGCCTGGGCCGTCAGAATGTTGAAAATTTGCTGTGAGATGTACTGGTTGGCGTGTTTCTCCATGGCATTGACATCAATGTTCTGGATGTTGCCGTCATCGCTTTCTTCGGCGTAACGCATGATGTCGTTGGAGATCAGCATCATCGCGTTCCATGGGCGGATGCGGCCCATGACGCTGGCTTCGCTGCTGTCTTCATTGGCGAAGTTGTAGGAGAAATCCCATTCTTCCGACAGGTATTTGCACAGCAAGCGTCCGGCGTTGATGTGCAGCGCTTCGGACATTTCACTGCGATGGTCGGAGATGTTCGGCAGCACGCAGATGCCGCTGGTGAAGATTGGCTCGAAGACGAAGGAGTGACCGCTTTTGCTGTCGTGCTCATCCATCGGCTTGGTGTCGAACGTTTTGTTCATGTACGAGTATTGCTGCGCCAGGCCGAATTCCGAGGCCATGCCCGAACCGGTACCGCCGCCGGCACTGAAGATCGAGAAATACAGGCGCGACTGGTTGGCCTTGATCCCGCAGCTGTCGATCAAGTACGAGTGAATCATCTTCCAGTCAGGGCTGGAGAAGCGCTGGGTGTCCTTGTTGAGGATGATCTTCGCCAGGTATTGACCGAGGATCGGCGCGTTACCGGCACCACCGGCGTGGACCTCCGAGAGGTCCATGATCTTCATTTTGCTGTAGTCGCGCAGGAAACCGCTTTTCTCGCCCTTGCGCGAGAAACGGATGCGCCCGGCGATGTCTTTGTCGAGGTCGCCGAGCATCACCAGCGGTTCCACCAGGAACACCGGTTTGGCGCCCTTGTTGGTGCCCAGACGCAAGTTATTGCGGATCCACTGCGCCGGACGGTAGCCCTTTTCAATGTAGGACTTGTCTTCGCTGTTGAACTCATTGAGGTAGAACTTGCGGGCGTTGTACACCAGTTCAGCGACGTCCAGCGCGATGTTCGAACCACAGCGACCGAGGCCGATCAGGCACACCGAGGGGAATTCCTGCTCGCGGCGCAGCTCGCTTTCGTCCTCGACCAGGTGCGGCGCCCGCGGGAACACGCTGTCGCGCAGGCCATCGAGGTTGTCGAGGATGCGGTCGGTGTTGGTCTCGGTGAAATACAGGTACTGCTGGGGCTGCGACGGTCGCGCGGGCGGCGTCGATTTCGAGGCCACAGGCGCGTTGGCGGCTGGGCTCAAGAGCAGGTCGGGTACCGCGTTGGCCGGGCTGTTTTTAGAAGTCATTGGTGCGCCATGTACCTTGGACGGGTGGGCTCGGCGACGAGGTATCGACAAGCCATCACGGAATGGAAAACTCGCGACTTGGGGCGCGATGCTGGCCCAAGCGCCAGGAGCTGAGCCTGATTGTCGCTTGGGGGAATCCTTTCCTAAGTCATGATGGATCGGCCAGAATCCGGCGATCTTTAATCAAAAGGAGGCACGATGATGGCAACGCAATCTGCAGTGGGCTTCGCGGGCATCGGCTTGATGGGCCTGCCGATGTGCCGACGCCTGCTGGCGGCGGGCTTTGCGGTGACGGTGTGGAATCGCAATCCGGACAAGTGTTCGACTTTAGTCGAAGCCGGCGCGCGGCAGGTCGCGAGCCCGGCCGAACTCTGCCAGCACGCCGATGTGCTGATGCTGTGCCTGGCTGACACCGGCGTGGTGCGCGAAGTGGTGTTCGGCCCGGCCGGGGTGGTTGAGGGCGCGAAAGCCGGGCAGTTATTGGTGGATTTCTCCAGCCTCGAACCGACCGCCACCCGGGAGATGGCCGCGCAACTGGCCGAGCAAACCGGCATGGCTTGGCTGGATGCACCAGTCTCCGGCGGCGTGGCCGGCGCGGAAGCCGGCAGCCTGGCGATCATGGTCGGCGGGTCGGCGCCGGACCTTGAACGGGCGCGGCCGATGTTGCAGTGCCTCGGCCAACGGGTGACCCACATGGGGCCGGTGGGCGCCGGGCAAGTGACCAAGGCTTGCAATCAAATGATCGTCGCGTGCAACGCGCTGGTGATTGCCGAAGTGGTGGCGCTGGCCGAGCGCTCCGGGGTCGATGCCAGCCTGATCGCCGAGGCGATGGCCGGCGGTTTTGCCGATTCCCGACCCTTGCAGATCCTCGCTCCGCAAATGGCCGAGAGCCGCTTCGAGCCGGTGAAGTGGCATGTGCGCACCTTGCTCAAGGACCTCGACACCGCAGTGAAATTTTCCCGCGAGCAGGGTTCGGCCACGCCGATCAGCGGATTGGCCGCACAATTGATGCGCCTGCATGGGAGTCAGGGCTTCCTGGAAAAGGATCCGGCGACCCTGGTGAACCTGTACCGCGAGCCAGGCTCAGCGGATTGACGGTGTGCGGCTGTTTGCGCTGATTGATTTCCTCCAGGGCCGGCGTCAATTCCGTCAGGGGCAGCGGCCGGCTCAACAGGTAACCCTGGACATAGTCGCAGCTGAAGCGCTCGAGAAACTCGAACTGCTCGCGGGTTTCTACGCCTTCGGTCACCACCTGCAAGTGCAGGGTGTGGGCCATGACGATGATCGCCTGGACAATCTCCATGTCTTGGGTGGCTTTGGGAATGTCCTGGATAAACGAGCGGTCGATCTTTAGCGTGTTCAGCGGCAAGCGCTTGAGGTAGGCCAGTGATGAATAGCCGGTGCCAAAGTCGTCGATCGACAGCGACACCCCCAGCGCGCGGATCTGCCGCAACAGCACCAGGGTGTTGGCGATGTTGCCCATCAGCGCGTTTTCAGTCACTTCCAGTTCCAGACGATGCGCCGCTACGCCCGACTTGCGCAAGGCGAGTTCGATCTCATCCGCCAGCTCCGGGCGGGCCAGGTTCAGCGGTGAGCAATTCACCGCAATGTGCAGCTCGTCGTAGCCGGCGGTGGTCAAGGTGCCGAGGTCTTCGCAGGCCTTGCGCAACACCCACAGGTCCAATTCGGCGATCAAGCCGTTGGCTTCGGCAATCGCGATAAAGCGCTCTGGGGCGAGCAGGCCGTGCACCGGGTGTTCCCAGCGCACCAGGGCTTCGACTTTGGTCACCTGGCCGCGCTTGAGGTCGTAAATCGGCTGGTAGTACAGCATCAATCCGGCGTCTTCGCGCAGGGCATGGCGCAGTTCCTCTTCCAGCTGAAATTCCAGGGTGGCCCGGGTTTTCAGGTTGGAACTGAAGAAATGCAGGCCATTGCGACCGCTACCCTTGGATTGGTACAGCGCCAGGTCGGCGTTTTTCAGCAGCTCTTCGCAGGTGCTGCCGTCCTCGGGGAACACGCTGATGCCGATGCTGGTGGTCATGACCATGCGCCGCCCGGCCAGCTCGATCGGTTCCTTGAGCTTGTGCATGATGCGTTGGGCCATGTGCCGCGCTTCGTCGTGATTGTCGAGACTGATCAGCAGGCAGAATTCATCGCCGCCAAAGCGCGCAACCACATCGTCATGGCTGCGCACCGAACTCTTGATATGGCTGGCCAGGACCTTGAGCAATTCGTCGCCGGCATCGTGGCCCAGACTGTCGTTGATCCGCTTGAAGTGGTCGATGTCGAGGAACATCACCGCCAGCTTGCCGCCTTCGTTGGTTTTTTCGATCAGCTTCTCGGCGAATATCTGGTTGAAACCGCGGCGGTTGATCAGGTTGGTCAGCGCGTCGTAATGCGCTACTTGCTGCAGCGACATGCGCGCCTGGTCGAGCTGGCTGAGCAGGGCGTTGACCCGGCGCAGGTCGCGCTCCTTGTTCTGCAATTTCTTGTCGGCGAGCGCGGCGCTGATGCTGCTGCCAATGATCAGCAGCACGATCATCGCGACCATCAAACCTAACTGCAGGTGGTTGTTATCGGCGGGCAAGGTCAACGGCACATCGGCGGGCAGTATCAGATTCAGCGCGGCCATGCCGGTGAAGTGCATGCTGACGATCCCGGCGCCGAGCACCAGGCTGGCGGCGTACTTGAGTAACTGGTGGAATATCCCGCTGCCATCGCGCAAATGGCTGGACAGCAACAAGGCCGCCAGCGCAGCGCCAATCGCGATGACGATTGAGGCAATGAACAGCGCCGGATGGTAGTAGGCCACGGCGTCGGACTGCATGGAGACCATGCCGACGTAGTGCATGGTCGCGATGCCCAGGCCGATGCAGGTGGCGGCTTGCAGATATTGGCGCAGGCTCAATTGGGGGTGGCTGAGGGTGTGCATCGCCAGGTACGAAGCGAGCAGGGCGAAGAGCAGCGACAACAGGGTAACGGGCAATTGATAGTGGATCTGGATCGGCGCTTCGAATGCCAGCATGCCGATGAAATGCATCGCCCAAATGCCGCCCGCCAGGCAGGCCGCGCCGGTCCAGCACCACAATCGCCGCGCAGCGGATTTTTCGACGTGGCCGACCCGCTCGGCCATGTCGAGCATGGCGAAGCCCGCGGCGCAGGCCACCAAGTAAGCGACCAGCACCAGAATCGGATCGTGTGTACAGTGAAGAATCACCTGGCCGCTGTCTGGCAGCTCGGTAATAAAGTGCAAACCAAGCCAATCCATAGCATGCCTCGTGTGGTCATCCTGGCCGGTGCCATTGCTGGCGCATGCCTGGAGTATAGAGGCCTTCGCTAAACCGCAAGCGGTGATGGCACATTGGTGTGGATGATTTTGGAATCGGCGTTAGTGCGATTGGAAATAACTTGTAGCATTTACTGCCGCCCATGCCATGGGTCCCCATCAGCTTTACAAATAATGACAGACACCCGTCGCGCGCCTGACTAGATTGCAGGTTCCGGGCTCGAATGCGCTGGCAGTGAAGCCCCATAACAATAAAAGAGACGGACCCATGCAGAACTCGACCCAAGCGGCGAATGCCTGGCGCATTCTGTTCCTGCTGTTCCTGGCCAACCTGTTCAACTTCTTCGATCGCACCATCCCGGCGATCATCATCGAGCCGATTCGCCACGAATGGAGCCTCAGCGACTTTCAGCTGGGGATCATCGGTACGGCGTTTACCATTGTTTATGCGATTGCCGGCCTGCCCCTGGGGCGGATGGCCGACACCGGTTCGCGGGCCAAGCTGATGGGCTGGGGCCTGGCGGCGTGGAGCGGGCTGACTGCGGTGAATGGCATGGTCGGCAGCTTCTGGAGCTTCTTGATCGTGCGCATGGGCATCGGCATTGGCGAGGCCAGTTATGCGCCGGCCGCCAACTCGCTGATCGGCGATCTGTTCCCGGCCCACCGTCGTGCGCGAGCCATGGGCATTTTCATGCTCGGCCTGCCGCTGGGGCTCTTGCTGGCGTTCTTCACCATCGGCGCGATGGTCAAGGCCTTCGACAGCTGGCGCGCGCCGTTCTTTATCGCGGCGGTGCCAGGGCTGGTGCTGGCGATTTTCATGTTCTATATCAAGGAGCCTAAGCGCGGCGCGGCGGAAAGCGTGCAGGTCTCCCAGGAAAAAGTCGACCGGCCGATCCGCCGGGTGCTGGCGGTGCCGACCTTCCTCTGGCTGGTGATGGCCGGCCTGTGCTTCAACTTTGCAACTTACGCCTGCAACTCGTTCATGGTGCCGATGCTGCAACGCTACTTCCTGATGCCGCTGCAGGAAGCGGCGGTCGCCACTGGGGTGATCGTCGGCGTGACCGGGTTGTTCGGCTTGACCTTGGGCGGGCTGGTGGCCGACAAGATTCACCAGCGCGTGGCCAACGGACGCCTGTTGTTTGCCGGTTTCAGCCTGATTATTTCGACCCTGTGCACCGCGTGGGCCCTGCATGCCGGGCGCATTGAGATCGGTGTGTTCGTCGCGGTGTTCAGCGTCGGTTGGTTGTTCGCCTACAACTTCTATACCTGCGTTTACACAGCTATTCAGGACGTGGTCGAACCACGCCTGCGCGCGACCGCCATGGCGCTGTTCTTCGCCGGCCTGTACCTGCTTGGCGGTGGCCTCGGCCCGGTGGTGGTGGGCGCGCTGTCCGACTACTTCGCGCACACGGCAATGCTGGCGGCAGGCGCGCAGCAGATGACCGAAGCCTTCAAAGCGGTCGGCCTGCATGACGCGATGTACCTGATTCCGGTGGCGCTGTTCTTCACCATGGTCTTCCTGTTCCTGGCCTCGCGCTGCTTCGTGCGCGATGCCAAGCGGATGAAGGATGGTTTGGTGGCGGTGGTTGAGCCTGGAGGTTCTGTAGCGACGGCATGACCGCTTTCGCGAGCAGGCTCGCTCCCACAGGTTTTTGGGTTGTTCACAGATTGTGTGTATGGCGCAAAACACTGTGGGAGGATGGGTTGGTGGCGGTGGTTGAGCCTGGAGGTTCTGTAGCGACGGCATGACCGCTTTCGCGAGCAGGCTCGCTCCCACAGGTTTTTGGGTTGTTTACAGATTGTGTGTATGGCGCAAATCACTGTGGGAACGGGCTTGCCCGCGATGAGGCCATGAGCTTCTACTGATAAATAGCAGACAAATAAAAAGGCCCGCATCACTGCGGGCCTTTTGTTTTTCAGCGCTGGAGCAGCGGGCTTAGCCTGCCACCAACACCCGAATCGCTTCCAAGCGCAGGGCCGCTTTGTCGAGCATGGCCAGGCCTTGTTCGCGTTGCTCGCGCAGGGCGACCAGCTCGCTTTCGCGCACGGTCGGGTTGACCGCTCGCAGGGCGGTCAGGCGCGCCAGCTCTTCGTCGGTGTCGGCAGCCAGACGGCGTTGTGCCTCGGCCACGCGCTCGGCGTGACGCGGGGCGATCTTCTCTTCACCGGCGTTGATCCGTGGCGTCAGTTGATCGCGCTGGGCCTGGATGAACTTGTTGGCGCTGGCACGCGGCACGCTTTCCAGTTGATCGTTCAAGGTCTCGAACGCCACCCGGGCCGACAGGTCGTTGCCATTGGCATCGAGCAAGCAGCGCAGTGCGGCGGGGGGCAGATAGCGGCCCAGCTGCAGGGAGCGCGGCGCCACCACTTCACTGACGTACAGCAATTCCAGCAACACGGTGCCGGGTTTGAGCGCCTTGTTCTTGATCAGCGCCACCGCGGTATTGCCCATCGAGCCGGACAGCACCAAATCCATGCCGCCCTGCACCATCGGGTGTTCCCAGGTGATGAACTGCATGTCCTCACGGGACAGCGCCTGGTTGCGGTCGTAGGTAATGGTCACGCCTTCGTCGTCGCCCAGCGGGAAACTGGCGTCGAGCATTTTTTCGCTCGGCTTGAGAATCAGGGCGTTTTCCGAGTGGTCCTCGCTGTCGATGCCGAATGCGTCGAACAGCGTTTCCATGTAGATCGGCAGGGCGAACTGATCGTCTTGCTCAAGGATGTCCTCGACCAGTCGATCGCCTTCGCCGGCGCCGCCTGAGTTGAGTTCCAGCAAACGATCGCGGCCAGTGTGCAGCTCGGCTTCCAGACGCTCACGCTCGGCACGGGCCTCGTCAATCAATGCTTGCCACTCGCCGTCATCGGCGTTTTCCAGCAGCGGCAGCAGGCGCGGGCCGAACTGATGCTGCAAGGCGTTGCCGGTCGGGCAGGTGTTGAGGAAGGCATTCAGCGCTTCGTGGTACCACTGGAACAGCCGCTCTTGCGGGCTGGTTTCCAGGTACGGCACGTGCAGTTCGATGATGTGCTTCTGGCCGATTCGGTCGAGACGGCCGATACGTTGCTCGAGCAAGTCCGGGTGTGTCGGCAGGTCGAACAGCACCAGGTGATGCGAGAACTGGAAGTTGCGGCCTTCACTGCCGATTTCCGAGCAGATCAGCACTTGCGCGCCGAACTCTTCGTCGGCGAA
The DNA here is from genome assembly GCF_031583775.1 of Pseudomonas rhizozeae. Classification (NCBI taxonomy): domain Bacteria; kingdom Pseudomonadati; phylum Pseudomonadota; class Gammaproteobacteria; order Pseudomonadales; family Pseudomonadaceae; genus Pseudomonas; species Pseudomonas rhizozeae. Next base: position 163,690 of record NZ_JAVLSB010000072.1, on the reverse strand, counting down.
GTAGGCGGCGGCGCGGTCACGCTCCAGGATGTTCATGCCTTCATGGAACACCGTGGCCGGGATGCCGGAGCGCACGCGCAGGGCGTCTTCCAGGTCCATCGCGGTTTCGGCGTGGGCGCAGATCACCAGCACTTTGGTGCGCTTGAGCATTTTCAGCTGATCGATCAGCCACTCGACGCGCGGGTCGAATTTCCACCAGCGTACGTCTTCGTTGGCATCCGGCTGGGCCTGGAAGCTGACTTCCGGGTACAGCTCGGCATGCTCGCCCAGCGGCAGTTCGAGGTATTCGTCGGGGCACGGCAGCGGGTACGGGTGCAGTTTGCGCTCCGGGAAACCCTGCACGGCGGCACGGGTGTTGCGGAACAACACGCGGCCGGTGCCGTGGCGGTCCAGCAGTTCACGCACCAGACGTGCGCTGGCTTCGACGTCGCCGTCGTTGACCGCGGTCAGCAGCGCTTCGCCTTCGTTGCCGAGGAAGCCCTGGATGGTCTTGTGCGCTGCCGGGGACAGTCGGCCCTGATCGAGCAGCTCCTGAACGGCTTCGGCCACCGGGCGATAGTTTTCGCTTTCGGCGCGGAAGGCTTTCAGGTCGTGGAAACGGTTCGGGTCAAGCAGGCGCAGGCGCGCGAAGTGGCTGTCCTGGCCCAGTTGTTCCGGGGTCGCGGTCAGCAGCAGCACGCCGGCAATGGTCTCGGCGAGTTGCTCGACCAAAGTGTATTCCGGGCTGGCCTTGTCTTCGTGCCACACCAAGTGGTGCGCTTCGTCCACCACCAGCAAGTCCCAGCCAGCCGCGAACAGCGCGTCCTGGGCCTTCTCGTCACCCACCAGCCATTCGAGCGCCACCAGGGCCAGTTGCGTGTCTTCGAACGGGTTGCTGGCATCGCTTTCGATGAAGCGCTCTTCGTCGAACAGCGCGACTTGCAGGTTGAAGCGCCGACGCATCTCCACCAGCCATTGGTGCTGAAGGTTCTCCGGCACCAGGATCAACACGCGATTGGCGCGGCCCGAGAGCAATTGGCGGTGGATCACCAGGCCGGCTTCGATGGTCTTGCCCAAGCCTACTTCGTCCGCCAGCAACACCCGCGGCGCAATGCGGTCGGCGACTTCACGGGCGATGTGCAATTGGTGCGCGATCGGTTGCGCGCGCACCCCGCCCAAACCCCAGAGCGCCGATTGCAATTGGCGGCTGGTGTGTTCGAGGGTGTGGTAGCGCAGCGAGAACCAGGCGAGCGGGTCGATCTGCCCGGCGAACAGGCGGTCGCTGGCCAGACGGAACTGGATGAAATTCGACAGTTGGGTCTCGGGCAGGGTGACCACTTCGTTTTGCGCATTGAGGCCGTGGTAAACCAGCAGGCCGTCGACATCGTCGACTTCGCGCACGGTGAGCTTCCAGCCTTCGAAGTGGGTGATCGAATCGCCCGGCGAAAACCGCACGCGGGTGAGGGGCGCATTCCGTAGCGCATACTGGCGAGTGTCGCCAGTGGCCGGGTAGAGCACGGTCAACAAGCGGCCATCCTGTGCCAGAACGGTGCCTAAACCCAGCTCGGCTTCGCTGTCACTGATCCAGCGTTGCCCCGGTTGATACTGCTGCGCCATGCTGCCTGACTCCCGCCTTGAAAAAGCGGGCTATCTTAACGGAATGTGGGCTTGAGACCAAAGGATAAGGAGCAGTGGGACGTTATTAGGTGCGCGCGGCAAGCCGTCGCTCGGCACCGCGACCGGTAAGTTTTGCCCTGGCCGGGCACTTGTGGCTGTGCGCCGGGTCACAAGATGGCGACCGCTGGCTCAAGTCGCCGCGCCCGCAGCCGACAGCCTGCCGACAGGAGACTAAAAACCATGCTGCCACCGATGCTCCCCTTGAGTGCCGTGCCGATCACCTCACAGCAGGACCCGATCCGCGTGCGCCCGGATATTCCACCTGTGGTGCCGGTCCAGGAAAGCTCCAACGAAAGCACCATTGACCTGCAACACCGCGACCCGGAAGAGGCCGCCCTGGCCTTGCGCGAGGAATTCCGCCGCCAGCAGGATCGCCAGCGTCGTCGCCGAGAAGCCGATCAAGACCCCGAGGCGCATCTGGCGGTGCCCGGTGTCGAACTCAATGCCGACAACACCGTGCCCGTCGCGCCGCTGATCGAAGGCGAAGAGCGCCAGGGGTTGTGGGTCGACATCCAGGTCTAGGCGTCGATCCAGGCACGGGTCTGGTCAGCCGACGCGCCAAGCCGCATTATTGAGCCATCCGATGTGCCGAGCGATGTGCTGAACATGAGCCAAGACGACAAACTGATCGACCTCAACACCGAGCGCGCCAAGCGCGTGCACGACCTCAATGACAAGCGATTGAACGAAGTCCGCCAGGCCTTCGAGCAGGCTATGCCGCTGGGCAAACCCAAGAAAAAGCCGAAGAACAAACCGAAAAAACGTTAAGCCTTTCCCTGCGCCGTTCGGTGCAGGTCAGTTTTGCCCTTCTTTTGGCTCCCATGTGAGCTGCTATTGATCCCGGTCAATTTTCGTCAGCGCCTGATTGGGTAACTTAGCCCTATCGCAACAGGGCAAGTCGAGGAGGCCAGTCATGTTTTTCGATAACGTGGTGATTGCCGGGGTGCTGACGGTCGGGCTGATGGTTGTGTTTTTTGCGGGGTTTGGGTTTTTTATCTGGAAAGACTCGCACAAGCGGGATAAGCGGTAGGGACTTTCTGGATGTGGTGGGCACGCAAGGCATTTTGGGCGACTTCGGTTGCCCTTTTTTTGCTTTTGATTTTTTGGGGCACTCGAGAACCCTTGTGAACTGTGACGATTTGACTTGCTCGCGATCGAAGGCCTGATTTTCCGACCAGTTATTGTCGGGTGTACCCAGATCCAAAAGTGGGAGCGAGCCTGCTCCGGGCGGCGTTCGGACGAAGGCTATGCGGCTGGGCGCTGGGGTTTTTGAAGGTGTACATATCCGTTGCTGCGGTTACGGCTGCTTAGGGTTTCGCTCTTACAGCGAGTCCCTTTGGCAAACGCCGGAGTGCCGGCCCAGCCCAAAGGAACCAAAGGTCTCGCCCCTGACGTACGGCCCCTCGCTGTGGCTCGGGGTGCCTTCGCTCCGGCATTCATCCGGGGGCATCGCCCTCCGGTTGGCTTCGCTGCACCTACATGCGATGAGTTCGACTGCGTCGAACGGCGCTGCGCGCCAATCCCCGGATGAACACCTCCACTCAGCCTCCCGACGGGGCGGGTGGATCAAAAGCCAGATCAAGATCAAAAGCGCGGCGAGCTGACACTCGGCCTGAGGGTGTACGCAGTTCTTTGGATATGCGCGGACACTGTGGGAGCTGCGGTGCGACGATTCGACTTGCCAGCGATGGCGGCCTGCCAGTCACTCCATTACTGCCAGATGTACCCCAACCCAGTCCCACCCATAAAAAAAGCGCGAACCTCTCGGAACGCGCCTTTTCCACTATCACTGTCTGTCAGCTACCCAATGCCTTCGACGCCAGCCAGAACAACCCAGCCGACAAGGCCACGGTGGCGGGCAGGGTCAGGACCCAGGCCAGGAGGATGGTCTGGACGGTGCCGCCCTGCAGGCCGCTTTTGTTGGCGACCATGGTGCCGGCCACGCCTGATGACAGGACGTGGGTGGTGGACACCGGCAAGCTGAAGACGTTGGCCAGGCCGATCAGGCTGGCGGTGGTGATTTGTGCTGACATGCCTTGCGAGTAAGTCATGCCTTGTTTGCCGATTTTTTCGCCGATGGTCAGGACCACGCGTTTCCAGCCGACCATGGTGCCCAGGCCCAAGGCCAGGGCGACCGCCAGAATCACCCAGAACGGGGCGTACTCGGTGGTGGTGGTCAGGTCTTTGCGCAGTTTGTCCAGGTCGGACTTCTCACGGGCGGCGAGGGATGGCAACTTGCTGACTTTCTTCGCCGTGTCATCCAGGCAGAGCAGGTAACGGCGCACTTCGATGCGGCTTTCCGAGGACAGCGAATGGTAGTCCTCGACGCCTTTGAGCGTGTTCAGCAGGGCGGCGATGGTCGGTTCGGTCTGTTGCGGGTTGCAACGGAATTTCTCCGGCAGGTCGCCTTCGACGCTTTTGCCCAGGGCCAGGAATTCACCCAGGGTGTCGCCATTGCGCTTGTAGAACTGGCTCAAGTGCAGTGTCGCGTCGCGGGTGCGTTCGATCTGGTAAGTGGTACTGCCCAGGTCGAGGACGAATTGCGCGGGCACGATGCCGATCAGTACCAGCATGATCAGGCCGATACCTTTCTGGCCATCGTTGGAACCGTGCACGAAGCTCACGGCCATGGCTGAAATCACCAGCACCAGGCGATTCCAGAACGGCGGGTGTTTTTTGTCGTCGATCTTGCGGCGCTGCTCTGGGGTCTTGTGCATCTTCGACAGCGGGCGCCACCATTTCAGACCGATCAGGATCAGCGCCGCGACGATGAAGCCGGCCATGGGCGAGAACACCAGCGAAGCGCCGATGTCGATCGCTTTCTGCCAGTTGACGCCATCGGCCAGCGGGATGTCGTTGATCAGCGCGTTGGCCAGGCCGACGCCGAGGATCGAGCCGATCAGTGTGTGCGAACTGGACGCCGGGATCCCGAAGTACCAGGTGCCCAGGTTCCAGGTGATCGCAGCGGCGAGCAACGAGAACACCATGGCCAGTCCGTGCCCGGTGTTGACATTGATCAGCAGTTCCACCGGCAGCAAATGGACGATGGCATACGCCACGCCAACACCGCCCAGCAGCACGCCAAGGAAGTTGAACACACCGGAAAAGAACACCGCCAAGTGGGGCGGCATGGCTTTGGTGTAGATAACAGTGGCAACCGCGTTAGCGGTGTCATGAAAGCCGTTGATGAACTCGAAGGCGAGGACAAAGGCCAGGGCGAGCAAGAGGCTCACTAGCACCCAAGCATCCAGTCCGCTGAATAAATCGATCATGAAGGTTTTCTGACCCGGTCATAAGGGGGCGCGATTATGCCAGAAAACCATGGCAATCGATGCATCGCCTGCTCATCGGTAACATTCTTCAACGAATTAACACATGGCTACGCCCGTGTGGTCGGGGCTTCACGAGGATTTTCAAGTCGCTGATTTTTCTGCAAAAGCCAGGCAGGACAGGGCGCCGACGCTGTAGGACGGGGCCTGAAACAGCTGTGTGAAATATCTGATAAGAGGGCCGGCCAAGTGCCAATAGCCTCATTCCGGTCAGGGTGAGGTGACGGCGGCCCGCTTGTAACGGGCGCTGGGTAGAATGGCAAAACGGCCAGGTTTGTCGCTGGCGCGTGCAGGCCCTTGAACAGTCAAGGCGAGAGCGTCATGGCTCTTCGGACTTGAGTTCCTTTTCCATTTTCTGCAGTTCCTGATTGAACGCCTGATCCTGGACAGTGGCACGTTTGCGCCAGGGTTTGCGTTCCGGTTCGGGCTGTGCGGCGTAGGTGGTGACTTCCCCGCCGTAAACTTCCTTGTAACGTTGTTCCTGGCGCTCAAGTTCCGCGCGCAGTTCGTCTTTCGTCACAGTGTTACCTAATTGAGTTGAAATGAATGCTGGTGAAACGCACTGCACAAACTGCAGGCGGCCACGACACCAGACCAAAACAGCTGACGTAGCTTCAGTTTCCGGTTTCAGCGAGCGTACGGGGAACACATGCTGTGAACGTCGTACGCGGGCCGGGGCAGTGCGGATGGATATCGCAGTGCCGGTGTGATTGGATCCTACTGTAACTAGGCGGAGCCGTCACAAGCTGCATTATAGCGGTCGATTTGAAGAACACTATCTCCAAGCAGTTAAAAGTGCGTCATCCTGTGTGATTGAATTATTACTTCGAAGTTTCATTGCCAACTTGCCGACGCATCTTGCATTAGGTGACCTGTTTTTGGCGCCATTAACCCTGACAAGTTACAACGCCCAAACTAACTCACTGTACTTAACCTTGATTTAACCCGGTGCCAGACCGCACGAGTTTGCGGTTATCCGCCAGCGGTTCGATAATCGCCCCATCCCAGTGTGCCACAAGAGAAGGACCCGCATGAACGATCAGCTGCGCAACGCTTTCACATCAGTGGCGCCGCCGATCGTGGCGTCGCCGGCCAAGCGGATCCAGGCGATGACCGGCGACCCGGATTTCATGACGTCGCTGGCCCGGGGCCTGGCGGTGGTGCAAGCCTTCCAGGAGCGCAAACGCCACCTGACCATCGCGCAGATCAGCCACCGCACGGAAATTCCCCGCGCTGCGGTGCGACGTTGCCTACACACCCTGATCAAACTCGGCTACGCCACCACCGACGGACGTACTTATTCCTTGCTGCCCAAAGTCCTGACCCTCGGCCATGCCTATGTCTCGTCGACGCCGCTGGCGGTGTCGGCCCAGCCGTACCTTGACCGCATGAGCGATCTGCTGCACGAAGCCTGCAACATGGCGACCCTGGAGGGCGACGACATTCTTTACATCGCCCGCTCCGCCACCACCCAGCGCCTGATTTCCGTCGATCTCTCGGTAGGCGGGCGCTTGCCGGCCTATTGCACGTCCATGGGCCGGATTTTGCTGGCGGCGCTGGATGACAGCTCGCTGGGGGAATACCTGGAGCGCGCCGACCTGCAGGCCAAGACCAGCCGCACCCTACACACACCGGAAACGTTGCTCGAATGTTTGCAGCAGGTGCGCCAACAGGGCTGGTGCATTGTCGATCAAGAACTGGAACAGGGCCTGCGCGCCATCGCGGTACCGGTGTACGACGCTTCGGGGCAAGTGGTGGCAGCGCTGAACGCCAGCACCCACGCCGGACGCGTCAGCCGCAGCGATCTGGAGCAACGCTTCCTTCCCGCGCTGCTTGGCGCCAGCCGCGACCTCAGCACGCAACTGTTTGCCTGAGGCTACCCGGCACGCGGCGTGCTACATCAATAGCCAAGCAACAATCTGTTCGATAATCGAACGCTCAGTCGATTATCGGATTGTTTGGGTTTTTTCAGGGGCTTAACCTTCAGGCACTCCGGCGCTGAACCTCGCGCCTTTTTATCACCCCTCCGGGAGCCTGTCCCATGGCTGAAATCCTATCGCTGCACGACGCGGTGAAGCAGTTCGTCAATGACGGCGATACCGTCGCGCTCGAAGGCTTCACGCACCTGATTCCTACCGCAGCGGGTCATGAAATCATTCGCCAGGGCAAGAAAGACCTGACGCTGGTGCGCATGACGCCTGACTTGATCTACGACCAATTGATCGGTGCCGGTTGCGCCCGCAAGTTGATTTTCTCCTGGGGCGGCAACCCTGGCGTGGGTTCGCTGCACCGTCTGCGCGACGCAGTCGAGAAGCAGTGGCCGCATCCTTTGGAAATCGAAGAACACAGTCACGCTGACCTGGCGAATGCCTACGTCGCCGGCGCTTCCGGCCTACCGTTCGCGGTGCTGCGAGCCTACGCCGGTTCTGACTTGCCGAAGGTCAACCCACTGATCAAAACCGTCACCTGTCCATTCACCGGCGAAGTGCTGGCGGCAGTGCCGTCGGTACGCCCGGACGTGACGGTGATTCACGCGCAGAAAGCCGACCGCAAGGGCAACGTGCTGTTGTGGGGCATTTTGGGCGTGCAAAAAGAAGCGGCATTGGCGGCCAAGCGCTGCATCGTCACCGTCGAAGAGATCGTCGATGACCTCAATGCGCCGATGAACGCTTGCGTACTGCCAACCTGGGCCTTGAGCGCGGTCTGCCATGTGCCGGGCGGCGCGCATCCATCCTACGCCCACGGTTACACCGAGCGCGACAATCGCTTCTACCAGGCCTGGGACCCGATTGCCCGCGACCGCGAGACCTTTACCGCGTGGATCAACGAGTACATCCATGGCGTCGCTGACTTCAGCGAGTTCCAGGCCAAGCTGGCCGCTGCTTCGGAGGCCAAGTAATGACTTACACCACCAATGAAATGATGACCGTCGCCGCCGCGCGTCGCTTGAAGAATGGCTCGGTGTGCTTCGTCGGCATCGGTCTGCCATCGAAAGCGGCCAATCTGGCGCGTCTTACGTCCTCGCCGGACGTGGTGCTGATCTACGAATCCGGCCCGATCGGCGCCAAGCCGAGCGTGCTGCCGCTGTCGATTGGCGATGGCGAACTGGCGGAAACCGCCGACACCGTGGTTCCGACCGGGGAGATTTTCCGTTACTGGTTGCAGGGCGGACGTATTGACGTGGGGTTCCTCGGCGCGGCGCAGGTCGATCGCTTCGGCAACATCAACACCACCGTGGTCGGCGATTACCACGCGCCGAAAGTGCGGTTACCGGGTGCCGGTGGTGCACCGGAAATCGCCGGCTCGGCCAAGAGCGTGCTGATCATCCTCAAGCAGTCGGCGCGCTCCTTCGTCGACAAACTCGACTTTATTACCTCGGTCGGCCATGGCGAGGGCGGCGATTCGCGCAAGCGTCTCGGGCTGCCGGGCGCCGGTCCTGTGGGGATCATCACCGACCTGTGCACCATGGAGCCGGAAGCCGGCAGCCATGAATTCGTGGTCACCGCGCTGCACCCTGGCGTCAGCCGCGAGCAAGTGATTGCCGCCACCGGTTGGCCGATTCGCTTTGCCGAAACCGTGCACAGCACCGCCGAACCGACCGAAGTGGAGTTGACCGCCCTGCGTGATCTGGAAGCACGCACCGCCGCGGCCCACGGCCAAGCCCCGGGAGAAGCCTGATGCGTGAGGTTTATATCTGCGATGCGATTCGCACACCGATCGGCCGCTTTGGCGGTGGCTTGGCGGCGGTGCGCGCCGACGACCTGGCCGCCATTCCGATCAAGGCCTTGATGGAGCGCAACCCGTCGGTGGACTGGAGCGCGGTGGACGAGGTGTTCCTCGGCTGCGCCAACCAGGCCGGCGAAGACAACCGCAACGTCGCGCGCATGGCGCTGTTGCTGGCAGGCCTGCCGGAATCGGTTCCTGGCGTTACGCTCAATCGCCTCTGCGCCTCGGGCATGGATGCGATCGGCAGCGGATTCCGCGCCATTGCCAGCGGCGAAATGGAGCTGGCGATTGCTGGCGGGGTCGAGTCGATGTCCCGCGCGCCGTTCGTGATGGGCAAAGCCGACGCGGCGTTCTCGCGCAACATGAAACTGGAAGACACCACCATCGGCTGGCGCTTTATCAACCCGTTGATGAAGGCCCAGTACGGTGTCGACGCCATGCCGCAGACCGCCGACAACGTGGCGGACGACTACCAGGTGTCGCGCGCCGATCAGGACGCCTTTGCCCTGCGCAGCCAGCAACGCACTGCCGCCGCTCAGGCTGCCGGATTCTTTGCCGAAGAAATCGTTGAAGTGCGGATCGCCCACAAAAAGGGCGAAACCGTGGTCGGCCAGGACGAACACCCGCGCGCCGACACCACGCTCGAAGCCTTGACCCGACTGAAACCGGTCAACGGGCCGGACAAAACCGTCACCGCCGGCAACGCCTCCGGGGTCAATGACGGCGCGGCGGCGTTGATCCTCGCCTCGGCCGAGGCGGTGAAGAAGCACGGTTTGACCGCCCGGGCCAAAGTCCTCGGCATGGCCAGCGCCGGTGTCGCGCCGCGCGTCATGGGCATTGGCCCGGTGCCGGCGGTGCGCAAACTTACCGAACGCCTGGGGCTGGCCGTCAGTGATTTCGACGTCATCGAACTCAACGAAGCCTTCGCCAGCCAGGGCCTTGCGGTGCTGCGTGAACTGGGGATCGCCGACGACGCCCCGCAGGTCAACCCAAACGGCGGCGCCATCGCCCTCGGCCATCCGCTGGGCATGAGCGGCGCACGGCTGGTACTGACCGCGCTGCATCAGTTGGAGAAAACCGGCGGCCGCAAAGGCCTGGCGACCATGTGTGTGGGCGTCGGCCAAGGGCTGGCGCTGGCCATCGAACGGGTCTGAGCAGCTGCGCTGTGCCCGCAACAAAGAAACCGTCAAACACCGAGCAAGACTCAAGGACCAAGTTTGTTGCAAAGTATGTCTAGAATGTCACGTGTCCCCAACGAGTGAAAACAGATGACCACCAGTACAACAACAAGTCACTACACCGGAGAAGAGCGAAGCAAGCGGATCTTTGCGATCGTCGGCGCCTCGTCCGGTAACCTGGTCGAATGGTTCGACTTTTACGTGTATGCGTTCTGCGCGATCTATTTCGCACCGGCGTTTTTCCCGTCCGATAACCCCACGGTGCAACTGGTCAACACCGCAGGCGTGTTCGCCGCCGGGTTCCTGATGCGGCCGATTGGTGGCTGGATCTTCGGGCGGGTCGCGGACAAGCACGGGCGCAAGAACTCGATGATGATTTCGGTGCTGATGATGTGCTTCGGCTCATTGCTCATCGCCTGCCTGCCGACCTACAAGGACATCGGCGTCTGGGCGCCGATCCTGTTGCTGTTCGCGCGTTTGCTGCAGGGCTTGTCGGTAGGTGGCGAATACGGCACCACCGCGACCTACATGAGTGAAGTCGCGCTCAAAGGCCAGCGCGGTTTCTTCGCCTCGTTCCAGTACGTGACGCTGATCGGCGGGCAATTGCTGGCGGTGTTGCTGGTGGTGATTCTGCAGCAGTTCCTCAGCGAGGAAGAGTTGCGCGCCTACGGCTGGCGGATTCCGTTTGTGGTCGGTGCGGCGGCGGCGGTGATTTCGTTGCTGCTGCGTCGCTCGCTGAAAGAAACCACCAGCAAGGAAATGCGCGAAGACAAGGACGCCGGCAGCATTCGTGCGCTGTTCCGGGATCACAAGGCAGCGTTTATCACCGTGCTCGGCTACACCGCCGGCGGCTCGCTGATTTTCTACACCTTCACCACGTACATGCAGAAATACCTGGTGAACACCGCCGGCATGCACGCTAAGACGGCCAGTTACATCATGACCGGCGCGCTGTTCCTGTACATGTGCATGCAGCCGTTGTTCGGCATGCTGGCGGACAAGATCGGCCGCCGTAACTCGATGCTCTGGTTCGGCGCGCTGGGTACGCTGTGCACGGTGCCGATCCTGCTGTCGCTGAAGTCGGTCAGCAGCCCGTTCCTGGCGTTCGTGCTGATCACCCTGGCGCTGGCGATCGTCAGTTTCTACACCTCGATCAGCGGCCTGGTGAAAGCCGAGATGTTCCCACCGCAAGTCCGCGCCCTGGGTGTCGGCCTGGCCTACGCAGTGGCAAATGCGATCTTCGGCGGCTCGGCGGAATACGTGGCCCTGAGCCTGAAGTCCGCAGGCATGGAAAACTCCTTCTATTGGTACGTCACGGTGATGATGGCCGTCGCGTTCCTGTTCAGCCTGCGCCTGCCGAAACAAGCGGCGTACTTGCACCACGACCTCTGACCTTGGGGCATTGGCTCAGCCACTGAGCTTTCTCTGCCGCAACAAAAAGCCCACCAATCGGTGGGCTTTTTGTTGTCAGCGCTGAGGCATCAGAACAAACGCATTTTCGGCGCTTCTTCCTTCAGCGGTTCGTTCTTCGCGGTCTCGGCATTCCAGCCACCACCGAGGGCCTTGTACAGGTTGACCTCGCTGTTGAGCTGCGCCAGGCGGTCGGTGATCAGCGCTTGTTGCGCGCTGAACAACTGACGCTGGGCGTCGAGGAAGGTCAGGTTGCTGTCGACGCCGATGCGGTAGCGCCGCTCGGCCAAACGGTAGTAATCCTGGTTGGCGGTGACGAAGTCACGCTGGGCCTGCAACTGCTGGTTGTAGGTCTGGCGTGCCGCGAGGCCGTCGGACACTTCCTGGAACGCGGTCTGGATCGACTTCTCGTACTGCGCGACGTTGATCTCTTTCTGGATTTTCGCGTAATCCAGGCTCGCCCGCAGACTGCCGGCGTTGAAGATCGGCAGGCTGATTTGCGGGGCGAACGACCAAGTGCCCGAACCGCCCTTGAACAACCCGGACAGGTCCGGGCTCAAGGTGCCGGCATTGGCCGTCAGGCTGATGCTCGGGAAGAACGCTGCCCGTGCCGCGCCGATGTTGGCGTTGGCTGCTTTGAGGTTGTATTCGGCTTGCAAGATGTCCGGGCGACGCTGCAGCAAGTCTGACGGCAGACCGGCCGGCACTTCGCTCAGCAGGTCGTCCGCCAGCGGTTTGGTTTGCAGGTTGCTCGGCAAACCGGTGCCGAGCAACAGGGTCAGACCGTTCTCGTCCTGAGCCACCTGGCGGGTGTAGCGCGCCAATTGCGCACGGGCATTTTCCACCGAGGTGCGCGACTGGGCCAGGTCGAGCGCCGAGGCCACGCCGACTTCCGCGCTGCGCGAGGTCAGCTTGAAGCTTTCCTCGAAGGCACCGAGGGTGTCCTGGGTCAGCTTCAGCAGTTCTTTGTCCGCTTGAAGGGTCAGGTAAGCATTGGCGACGTTGGCCACCAGGCTGAGCTGGGTACTGCGCCGTGCTTCTTCAGTGGCGAAATACAGTTGCAGCGCCTGCTCGCTGAGGCTCCGAATGCGCCCGAACAGGTCGAGTTCATAAGCACTGATGCCCAGGGTCGCCGAGTATTGGCTGGTAATGCCGGACTCACCGGTTTGCGACAGCCGGGCCGGGACCCGCTGGCGGCTGCCGGCACCGTCGGCCGAGACCGCCGGGAACAGATCGGCGCGCTGGATGCGGTACTGCGCGGCATAGGCGTCGATGTTCAGTGCCGCGACGCGCAGGTCGCGGTTGTTTTCCAGTGCGGTCTGAATCAGTTGCTGCAGGGCCGGGTCACGGAAAAACTGCTTCCAGCCTTGCTCGGCGGCGGCCTGGTTCGGTGCGTCGGCCGGCGAATACGCCGGCCCTTGCGGGTATTGCGCAGCGACCGGTGCGGCCGGTTGCTGATAATCGGGAATCAGCGAGCAGCCGCCCAGCACGAAGGCGGCGACGGCTAAGGACAGTAGCGACTTGCTCATTGGCCAGCCTCTTTAGGAGTTTCAGTGGTATCGGTCTTTTTGCGGCTGCCGATCGACGTCACTGTCGCGAAGAACAGCGGTACCCAGAAGATCGCGAGCACGGTGGCGGTGATCATACCGCCAATTACCCCGGTACCGATCGCATGTTGGCTGCCCGAGCCGGCGCCGGTGGAGATCGCCAGCGGCAATACGCCGAGGATGAACGCCATGGACGTCATGATGATCGGCCGCAGACGCATCCGCGAGGCTTCGATGGCGGCTTCGAAAACGCCCTTGCCCTGTTCGTGAAGCTCTTTGGCGAACTCCACGATCAGGATGGCGTTTTTCGCCGCCAGCCCCACCGTCACCAATAGCCCGACCTGGAAGAATACGTCGTTGGACAGTCCGCGCAGGCTGGTGGCCATCAGGGCGCCGATGACGCCCAACGGTACCACCAGCAGCACCGCGATCGGGATCGACCAGCTTTCGTACAGCGCTGCGAGGCAGAGGAACACCACCAGCAGCGACAGCGCGTACAACGCTGGCGCTTGCGAACCGGACAGGCGTTCTTCATACGACAGGCCGGTCCAGGCGTAGCCGACACCCGCTGGCATCTGCTTGGCGATCCGTTCGACTTCGGCCATGGCGTCACCGGTGCTGTAGCCCGGTGCCGGGGTGCCGAGGATTTCCATCGCCGCCACACCGTTGTAACGCGAGAGCTTCGGCGAACCGTAGATCCACTTGCCGGACGCGATGGCCGACAACGGCACCATCTTCCCGGAGTCGCTGCGCACGTACCATTTATTCAGGTCTTCGGGCGACATCCGGCCGGCGGCCTCGCCCTGCACATACACCTTCTTCACTCGACCGCGGTCGATGAAGTCGTTGATGTAACTGCCACCCAGGGCAATCGACAGGGTCTGGTTGATGCTTGCCAGGCTGATGCCCTGGGCGCTGGCCTTCTCGTCGTCGACAGTCAGCTCATACTGCGGCTCATCGTTCACGCCGTTGGGACGAACGCCCGCGAGGATCTTGCTTTGCGAGGCCAGGCCAAGGAACTGGTTGCGCGCCTCGACCATTTTTTCGTGGCCAACGCCGCCCTGGTCTTGCAGGAACACGTCGAAACCGGTGGCGTTACCCAGCTCCAGTACCGACGGCGGCACGATGGCGTACACCATGGCGTCCTTGAAGGTCTGCGAGAAGTAGCTCTGGGCGCGTTTTGCCACTTCGAATACGGTTTGCGTCGAGTCCCGCTCGTCCCAGGACTTGAGCATCACAAATGCCAGGCCCGAACTCTGGCCACGACCGGCAAAGTTGAAGCCGTTCACGGTGAACACCGAGCGCACGGACTTGCCTTCGCCAGGCTCGCCTTCCTTGTCATGCAGCAGGAAGGCGCGCATGTCGTCGATGACTTTCTGCGTGCGCTGGGCCGAAGAGCCGACCGGCGTCTGCACCTGGGCGAAGATCACGCCTTGGTCTTCTTCCGGCAGGAACGCCGCGGGAATACGGGTGAACAGCCAGATCATGCCGGCGAAGATGATCACGTAGACCAGGAACGACGGAAACTTGTGTTTGATCATGTTGCCGACGCCGCGCTCGTAGCTCAGTACGCCACGGTCGAAGGTACGGTTGAACCAGCCGAAGAAACCACGCTTGGGTTGGCCGTGTTTGTCCGGGTCGATCGGCTGCAGCATGGTGGCGCACAACGCCGGGGTGAAGATCAAGGCAACCAGTACCGAAAGCGCCATCGCCGAAACAATGGTGATGGAGAACTGTTTGTAGATCACCCCCGTAGAGCCGCCGAAGAACGCCATCGGCAGCAGTACCGCCGAGAGCACCAGGGCGATACCGACCAGGGCGCCCTGAATCTGTCCCATGGACTTGATCGTCGCGTCCTTGGGCGATAAATGCTCCTCTGCCATCACCCGCTCGACGTTTTCCACCACCACGATCGCATCGTCCACCAGCAAGCCGATGGCCAGGATCATGCCGAACATGGTCAAGGTGTTGATGGTGAAACCGAACGCCGCGAGGATGCCGAAGGTACCCAGCAGTACCACGGGCACGGTCATCGTGGTGATGATGGTGGCGCGGAAGTTCTGCAGGAACAGGTACATCACCAGAAACACCAGCACGATCGCTTCGATCAGGGTGTGCACCACACCGGAGATCGATTCGGTCACCACTGGCGTGGTGTCATACGGCACCACCACTTTCATGCCGGGCGGGAAGAATGGTTCCAGGTTGGCCACGGTGGCGCGAATTGCTTTGGCGGTGTCCAGGGCGTTGGCGCCGGAAGCCAGTTTGATCGCCATGCCGGAGGCCGGTTTGCCGTTGAACTGCGCACTGATGCTGTAGTTCTGGCCTCCCAGTTCGATACGAGCGACATCGCTCAGGCGCACCTGCGAACCGTCCGGGTTGACCCGCATCAGGATCTGCCCGAACTGCTCGGCAGTCTGCAGACGGGTCTTGCCGATGATGGTGGCGTTCAGTTGCTGGCCGGGCAGGGCAGGCAAACCGCCCAGTTGGCCGGTGGCCACCTGCACGTTCTGCGCCTGGATGGCATTGGCGACGTCAACCGGGGTCATCTGGAAGTTGTTCAACTTGGCCGGGTCCAGCCAGATACGCATGGCGTACTGCGAACCGAAGACCTGGAAGTCACCCACACCGGCAGTCCGCGAAATCGGGTCCTGGATGTTGGAAACGATGTAGTTGGACAGGTCATCCTTGGTCATGCTGCCGTCTTCCGACACCAGACCGATCACCATCAGGAAGTTCTTCACCGACTTGGTAACGCGGATCCCCTGTTGCTGCACTTCTTGCGGCAGCAGCGGGGTGGCCAGGTTGAGCTTGTTCTGTACCTGAACCTGGGCGATGTCCGGGTTGGTGCCCTGGTTGAAGGTCGCGGTGATGGTCATGCTGCCGTCGGAGTTACTGTCCGAGGCGACATAACGCAGGTTGTCGATACCGTTGAGCTGTTGCTCGATGACCTGCACCACGGTGTCCTGCACGGTTTGTGCGGAAGCACCCGGGTAGGTGACCTGGATATCAATGGCGGTAGGCGCGATGGCCGGGTATTGGTTGATCGGCAGCTTAAGGATCGACAGCGCGCCGACCAGCATGATCACCAGGGCGATGACCCAGGCGAAAATGGGACGGTCGATAAAAAATCTCGACATGAATTACTCCCCTTTGCCAGCAGCGGCAGCAGGAGCGGCGGCAGCAGGTGCAGCGGCGCCAGCCGGTTTGGCGTTGCTGGCTTCTTTAACCTGCACTTCGACGCCTGGCTTGATGTACTGCAAGCCTTCGGTGATCACGCGATCGCCGGCATTCAAGCCTTTTTCCACCAGCCAGTAGGCGCCGGCGGTACGGTTGACCACCAATTGGCGCAGTTCGACCTTGTTGTCCTGGTTGACCACCATGGCGGTTGGAATGCCCTTGAGGTCGCGGGTCACGCCTTGTTGCGGCGCGAGGATCGCTTTGCTGTTCACGCCGGATTGCAGTTGCGCGTGGACGAACATGCCGGGTAGCAAAGTGTGATCCGGGTTCGGGAACACCGCACGCAAGGTCACCGAGCCGGTGGTCTGGTCGACCGAGACTTCGGAAAACTCCAGCTGACCTTCCTGCTTGTAGTCGCTGCCGTCTTCGAGCTTCAGCTTGACCATCGCCGCGTTGTCGCCGCTCTTTTGCAGACGACCGGTTTCCAGGTCGCGACGCAGTTGCAGCAACTCGACCGAGGATTGCGTGACGTCGACGTAGATGGGGTCCAGTTGCTGGATCACGGCCATTGGATCGGCCTGGCCATTGCTGACCAGCGCGCCTTCGGTCACAGCGGAACGACCAATGCGGCCGGAGATCGGCGCGTAGACCTTGGTGTAGCGCACGTTGATCTGTGCGGTTTGCAGGGAGGCTTCGGACTGCAAGCGGTTGGCCAGGGCAGTGTCGTATTCCTGGCGGCTGACCGCTTGTTCCTTGACCAGTTGCTGGTAGCGATCGGAGATCGACTTGGTCGACTGCAGGTTGGCCTGGGCGCTTTTCAGGGTGGCTTCATAGATCGACGGGTCGATCTGATACAGCTGCTGGCCTTCCTTCACATCGGCGCCTTCCTTGAACAGGCGCTTGAGGATGATGCCGTTCACTTGCGGCCGGACTTCGGCGATGCGATAGGCGCTGGTGCGGCCCGGCAGCTCGGAAGTCAGGGTATAGGCTTGTGGTTGCAGGGTGACGACGCCGACCTGAGGAGGTGGTGCCGCTGGTGCCGCCTCTTCCTTTTTGCATCCGCTGAGCAGCGATGCGAGGGCGACGGCGGTGACCAGAGCGGTAACAGCTGGCTTGAATTGCATGAAGATCCTCGGGTCAGGCGCGCAAGGAGCGCACTCGAAAGTTGAAGAGTAGAAATATCGCGAATTCTGAATAAGTAGCTTGCTAAGGAATATACTTACGTTCATGGTTGTTTGTAAACACCCAAGCTGAGTACCATTCGCGGTACGCAAGCCAAGCCGCTGGTGAACATTGTAGGTCGGGCATGAGCACCAGAGAGCGCTCTCCCATTGTTATTCAGTCGCTGTTCAGGCATCGCTGAAGCATCTTGATGAGGTTGTACTGCCATGGTCCGTCGCACCAAAGAAGAAGCCCAGGAAACCCGTAGCCAGATCCTCGAAGCGGCCGAGAAAGCCTTCTTCGAACGGGGCGTCGCCCGCACTACGCTGGCGGACATCGCCAGTCTGGCCGGCGTTACGCGGGGTGCGATCTACTGGCATTTCAGCAACAAGGCGGACCTGCTGCAGGCCATGCTCGACACCTTGCACGAGCCGCTGGACGAACTGGCCAAGGCCAGCGAAAGCGAGGATGAGCCAGACCCCTTGGGCTGCATGCGGCAGTTGCTGATTCATTTGTTTCATCAAGTTGCTCTGGACCCGAAAACCCGCCGCATCAATGAAATTCTTTTTCACAAATGCGAATTCACCGATGAGATGTGCGACCTGCGGAAGCAGCGCCGCGACGTCAGCCTGGAGTGCAATTCGCGCATCGCCCTGACCCTGCGCAACGCGGTCAATCGCGGCCAGTTGCCGGAAGACCTCGACCCGGCCCGTGCCGCCATCAGCATCCATGCTTACATCGACGGTCTTCTGTACCAATGGCTGCTGGCGTCCGACAGCTTCGAGCTGCATGCCGAAGCCGAGCGTTGGGTGGACACAGGGTTGGACATGCTGCGCTGGAGCCCCAGCCTGCGCAAATGAAACAAAATACGTAATTGGCTCAGGTTATGTCAGCGACCCATGCCGGGCAATGCTTCGATAGTGTCGTATGGATGGCGTGTATTTATAGCGGCTGAACGCCCAGCGTGATAGGTCGCAAGCGGCGTATTTTGTAGAAGATTTGTTGCAAATCAGTGAGCGACTGTAAGCCGCCCGTGATCTCGGAACCGACTGCCAGTTAAAAAAAAGCCCCGGTGCTTTCGTGCCGGGGCTTTTTGTTTCTGCGAGGTTTACAGCGTTGGGTAGTCGATGTAGCCGACTGGGCCCTTGGCGTAGAACGTCTCAGGATGTGCTTCGTTAAGTGGTGCATCGGCCTTCAGACGCGCTGGCAGGTCCGGGTTGGCAATGAACGGGATGCCGAATGCCACGGCGTCGGCCTTGCCTTCGGCCAGCCAGGCGTTGGCGCTGTCCTTGGTGAAACGCTCGTTGGCGATGTACGGGCCACCGAACGCTGCTTTCAGTTGTGGGCCGAGGCTGTCGCCGGCCTCTTTCTCACGGGAGCAGATGAACGCGATGCCACGTTTGCCCAGTTCGCGGGCGACGTAGGTAAAGGTCTCGGCGAGGTTGGCGTCGCCCATGTCGTGCGCGTCGCCGCGCGGGGCCAGGTGTACGCCGACACGACCGGCGCCCCAGACTTCGATCACCGCGTCGGTCACTTCCAGCAGCAGGCGCGCACGGTTTTCCAGGGAGCCGCCGTAGTTATCGGTGCGCTGGTTGGTGCTGGTTTGCAGGAACTGGTCGAGCAGGTAGCCGTTGGCGCCGTGCACTTCCACGCCGTCGAAACCGGCGGCCTTGGCGTTTTCCGCGCCGACCCGGTAAGCGTCGACGATGTCGGCGATTTCAGCGGTTTCCAGCGCACGCGGCGTCGGGTAGTCGGACAGCGGACGCACCAGGCTGACGTGGCCCTGAGGCTTGACGGCGCTTGGTGCCACCGGTGCTTCGCCGTTCAGGTACGACTCGTGGGACACCCGGCCAACGTGCCACAGTTGCAGGAAGATCTTGCCGCCGGCACCGTGCACGGCTTTGGTCACGTTGGCCCAGCCGCGCACTTGGTCATTGGACCAGATGCCCGGGGTGTCCGGGTAGCCGACACCCATCGGCGTCACCGAAGTGGCTTCGCTGAGGATCAGTCCGGCGGAGGCGCGCTGCACGTAGTATTCGGCCATCAGCGCGTTGGGCACACGGCCTTCGTCGGCGCGGCAGCGGGTCAGCGGCGCCATGATGATGCGGTTGGACAGTTCGAGGTCGCCGAGTTTGATGGGATCAAAAATAGTCGTCATGAACAAAAGCCTATATGAATGATTGAGGTTTATTGGGCAGCAGTAGCCAGCTCGGCATCGCCGCGCTGACGGAAATTGATCAGGGTCACCACCAGCGCCAGGACCGCCAGGGCAGCGGCGGCCAACGGCACGCTGGTCAGGCCGTAGCCGTGGGCGATGACGCTGCCGCCGACCCAGGCGCCGAGGGCGTTGCCGATGTTGAATGCACCGATATTGAGGGTCGACACCAGGTTCGGCGCGGCTTTGCCGAAGGTCACCACGTTGACTTGCAGCGCCGGCACGGCGGCGAAACACGCGGTGGCCCAGAGGAACAGGGTGATTTCAGTCGGGATCAGCGCGACGCTGGTCCAGGTCAGCACCGTGGACACCACGGCCATACTGATGAACACGCCGATCAGCGTTGCCGCCAAGCCCTTGTCCGCCAGTTTGCCGCCGATGATGTTGCCGACGGTCAAGCCCAGGCCGATCAGCATCAGGGTCCAGGTCACGCCCCGTGGCGATACGCCGGTGACTTCGCCCAGCAGCGGCGCGACGTAGGTGAACAGGGTGAACACCGACGCGGCGAACAGCGCGGTCATGCTCAGCGACAGCCAGATTCCGGCGCCTTTGAGGGCGGCCAGTTCCGAGCGCATGTCGAGTTTCTCTTCATCACGCTTGGCCGGCAGGAAGCGAATCAGGCCGATCAGCGCGATCACGCCAATCACCGTCACCGCCCAGAAAGTCGAACGCCAGCCGGCCTGTTGGCCCAGCGCGGTGCCCAGCGGCACACCCAGCACGTTGGCCAGGGTCAGGCCGGTGAACATCAGCGCCACGGCCGAGGCGCGTTTGTTGGCTGGCACCAGGTTGGCCGCGACCACCGAGCCGATGCCGAAGAACGCCCCGTGGCACAGCGCGGTGACGACCCGGGCGAACATCAGTACGTTGTAGTCCGTGGCCAGGGCGCACAGCATGTTGCCAATGATGAAAATCCCCATCAGCACCACCAGGGCGGCCTTGCGCGGCAGTTTGGCGGTGGCCATGGCCATGAACGGCGCACCGATGGCCACGCCCAGTGCGTAACCGGTCACCAGCCAGCCGGCGCCAGGGATCGATACCCCGAGGTCCGCCGCCACATCGGGCAGCAGGCCCATGATGACGAACTCGGTGGTGCCGATGGCGAAGGCGCTCAGGGCGAGAATGAGTAGCGAGAGGGGCATTGTGTGGTCCTTTGTCGGCTGGCTGACGTTAAGGGTCAGAGCTGTTTACTGAAGGTGTTGAGAAATTCCTGGATGGTGTCTTCGTTGCGTTTGAAGAAGTGCCACTGGCCGACTTTGCGGCTGCTGATCAGGCCCGCGCGCTGCAGGGTCGCCAAGTGGGCGGAGACGGTGGATTGCGACAGGCCGCAACGCTGGTCGATCTGCCCGGCACAGACGCCGTGCTCGTTGCTGTGGATCTGGTCGGGGAATTCTACGGTCGGGTCTTTGAGCCAGTGCAGGATGTCTCGGCGCACTGGGTGTGCCAGGGCTTTTATGATGTCGTCGAGGTCGATGGGCATGGTCTGGGCTCGTGATGAGTGAAACGCTATATCGCGATGCGGCGAACTTTATATCGGTGGATCGCGATATACAAATATGAATTCGGAATGGAGAACGCATGAATCGGTATATCGGGTTATAACGATACAGGTGCCGGAGTGTTAAGCTGCGCGCCATGAATTATCTCGCACACTTACATTTGGGCGGCTCGCGCCCGGGCCAGTTGCTCGGCAGCCTCTACGGCGATTTCGTCAAGGGCCGGCTGCAAGGGCAGTTCGCGCCGGAGATCGAAGCGGCAATCCAGTTGCACCGGCGCATCGATGTGTTTACCGATCGCCATCCGTTGGTCGACGTCGCGTTGGCACGGTTTTCCCTCACTCGGCGGCGCTACGCCGGAATCGTTCTCGACGTGTTTTTCGACCATTGCCTGGCGCGGGACTGGACGCTCTACGCCGACCAGCCGCTGACGCACTTCACCACGGACGTGTACCGCGTGCTGTCCAGCGAACCGCAGTTGCCGGAACGCCTGGCCAGAATCGCGCCGCACATGGTGGCCAATGATTGGTTGGGTTCCTATCAGGAGTTCGAAGTGCTGGAGCAAGTGCTGCAAGGGATTTCCCGGCGCCTGACCCGGCCGGAAGAACTGGCCGCAGCCATGCACGAATTGCGCGGGTTGTATGAGCCGTTGAGCGAAGACTTCCGGCTGTTTTATCCACAGCTCCAGCAGTTCGCGCAAACGCAGCAGAGCTAAAAGTGGGAGCGAGCCTGCTCGCGAAAGCGGTAGATCAGTCGATGATGATGGCGACTGATTCAGCCATTCGCGAGCAGGCTCGCTCCCACAGGATTTTGCAGTGTCAGGCCGCAATCGCCGGCCGCATTGGCGCCCGTTGCGGCTGTGCCACTGCGCCATACAACGCCCTCTGCACCGCTTGCTGCGCTTCGAACGCCAGTGCCGCGCGCTCCCGGCCTTCGCAAGGGATGGGCGTGAGCACATGCACTTCGACATCGCCGCGATCGTTGGCGAACAAGCGCATCAAGTGCGACAGCAAGTCGTCGTCGCCAATGAACGGCGCCAGGTTGTCCACTTCGCCGTTGCGCAGGTAACGAATCGCCACCGGTTGCAGCATCACCTCGGCATCGATCGCCGCCGACAGCAGCCGACCGTGGAAGGTGCGCAGCGAACGGCCGTTAGTGGTGGTGCCTTCGGGGAACATCAACAGCGGATGTTCCTGCTGCAAATGACGGGTCATCTGTTTGCGGATCAACTGGCTGTCGCCCGAACCGCGACGGATAAACAGGCTGCCTGCCTTCGCCGCCAGCCAGCCCGCCACCGGCCAGGTGCGAACCTCGGCCTTGGACAGGAATGACATCGGCGTCAGCATGCCGAGCAGCGGAATGTCGGTCCACGACACGTGGTTGCTGACCCACAGCATCGGCTGTTGCGGCAATTCGCCGTGCACGGTCACGCGAAAGGGCAGGGCGTTGCTCAACCGCGCCATGAAAAACCGCGACCAGCGCTGCCGGCGAACCATCGAATGGGCAATGCCCAGGCGCTCGAACAGACCGAACACGCTGGCCATGCTCAAGCCCAGCGCTACCACCAGCAGCACCCGGGCAATGCGCGCGTACACCCGCAACCGGCTCATTACATCGCCGCCTTGAAGTGCTTGGCGTAGCGCGGGCACAGGTCGTCGCGCTTGAGCAGGATAAACACGTCGGCCACCTGGAAGTCCTCGTCCCAGCACGGCTCGCCGCAGATCTTCGCGCCCAGGCGCATGTAGGCCTTGAGCAGCGGCGGCATTTCAGTGATGACGTTGGACGGGATGTCCAGGGTCGGCAGGGGCTTTTTCGGTTCGGCGCGCAGGTGTTCGGTGCTCAGGTAGCGTTCGCGCAAGCGTTGCATGATCGCGTGGGCCTGGATGCCGCCGTCCTGCATCGGGATGCTTGCGCAGCCCATCAGGTAGCTGTAACCGCCTTCGTTGAGCACTTCGGCCAGTTCGCCCCAAAGCACGGCGATGGTGCCGCCATTGCGGTAGGCCGGGTCGACGCAGGTGCGGCCGATTTCCAGGATCGGGCCTTGCAGATGCACCAGGCCATGCAGGCTGAATTCTTCTTCGCTGTAGAACTGGCCCAGGCTGCTGGCGGCCGTGTGGTCGAGCAAACGAGTGGTGGCCACCAGGCGCCCGGTGTTCAAGTCACGCACGCCGATATGGGCGCAGTGAACATCATAGTCATCCATGTCCAGACCCCGTTCAGCGCCCTTGAGCTTGGCGTTGAACTCGCCGCTGAAGACGGTGAATCGCAGGGCCTGGGCTTCCTCCAGAGCCGCAGCGCCGATCAGGCGTTCGGCTTGCAGGCGGCGTTCATTGCCGGTGTCGCTGATGCGGGCGATCTGTGTCATTGCGAATCTCCGTGCGGGCGCTTGCCCGTCTTGGGCTACTGCCGATCGACTTTCTTTGTGACAATTTGTTGTGCAAAGTCAGGCTATGTAGCCCCGGTGTCATCGCCATGAAGCTTTGGTGATGCTTATATGACAGCCCTCGAGGAGTCTCTTATGCCCTGGCAAACCCTGCTCAACCGCCGCGAACGCCTGCCCGCCCACCCGGACCTCGGCGAAGGGTTCGCCAGCCTGTTGCAACAGTTGGGGCCGGTAACGCCGTTCGAGCTGGCGGTGCAGGGCGGGCGGATGATGGCGACGCCGGGGCTGGCGTTTCTGGTGGGTTACCAGGCGGCGTTGCGCATGCTCTGGCCGAGTGCGCCGCCGAGCCTCGGCGCCTTGTGCGCCACCGAACAGCGCAGCCTGCGCCCGGCGGACATGCAGACCCGCCTCAAGGATTTGCGCCTCAGTGGCCGTAAGGATTTCGTCACTGCCGGCGACGCAGCTGACTGGCTGCTGGTGGCCGCGCGCAGTGAAGAACCAGGCCAACCACCGCGCCTGAGCCTGGCCCTGGTGTATCCGGATGAACCCGGCGTCAGCGTGGAAACCCTGCCGCCCCTGGCGCTGATGCCGGACATCAGCCACGGCCGTTTAGTGTTGGAACACGCCGCCTGCGAGTTGCTCGCCGGCGATGGCTGGGACGCCTACGTCAAGCCCTTCCGCACCCTCGAAGATATTTACGTGCTGAGCGCTATAGGTGCCTGGTTGTACGGCGTGGCCCAGGATCACGCCTGGCCGCAGCCCTTGCAATTGCGCTTGCTGGCGTTGCTGGCGGGGTGCGCGGAAGTCAGCCGGCAAGCGCCGAACAACCCTGACGGGCATGTGTTACTGGGTGGTTTGTTTGCGCAGTTCGACGGGCTCAAGGCTGAGGTCGATCAATCGTTTGCCGCCGGGCCGCTGGAGTGGGCGCAGTTGTGGCAGCGGGATCGGCCGGTGATGGAGATCGCCGCAGGCGCGCGGGCCAAGCGGTTGGCCAAGGCTTTGGCATCTTCGTTGAACTGAAGGGCCTCATCGCTGGCAAGCCAGCTCCCACAGGGTTCCGTGGCATTCGTTAACTTTGTGGGAGCGAGCCTGCTCGCGAAAGGGGCCTGACAGGCACAGCCATTTTTGAAATGTCACAAAGCCCAACTAGGCTCAGCAAGTTCAACTCCCCCGAGCCCCGACCATGTTCAAAGGCCTGCCCCTGTTTCTGCTGCTGTTACTCAGCGTCACCGCCCAAGCGGAAAACTGGCCCACAGAAGAATGGTCTCAGCGCCCGACACCGACCAGCACGGCCTTGCAAGCCCTGGAGGATTACGCCTTCGCTCCCCGCGACGACACCACTCGCCAAGGCATTCGCACCGACGCCTTGCTGGTGATCCGCGACGGTCAATTGATCTACGAACGCTACGCCGGCCCGACCACCGCGCAGACCCCGCACCTGACCTGGTCGATCAGCAAAAGCCTGATGGCCACGGTCCTCGGCGTGGCGTTCGGCGAAGACCTGTTCAAGCTTGATGAGCCAGTCGCGCAATTCTATCCGCCACTGGCCAGGCATCCGACGATCACCATGGCCGACCTGCTGCACTGGGCCTCGGGCCTGGACTGGCAGGAAGATTACGAATACGCGCCGCTTAAATCTTCGGTGGTGGCGATGCTCTACACCCGTGGCCATGACGACATGGCGCAGTTCACCGCCAATCACTCCAGTTACAGCGCGCCGGGCCAGGCTTTTCGCTACTCCAGCGGAGACAGCAACCTGCTGTCGGCGGCCCTGAAAAGCCGCCTCGGCGCCGCGCGATACGCGGACTACCCATGGACCGCATTATTTGAGCCCCTGGGCATCCGCAGTGCGGTGTGGGAAAGCGACGCCACGGGGACGTTCGTTGCGTCGTCCTACGCCTACATGACCGCCCGCGACCTGGCACGGGTCGGCTTGCTGATGGCGCGCGGCGGACGCTGGGGCGAGCGGCAATTGCTGCCCAAGGCCTGGGTCGACTTCAATCTGCAACCTTTCGAACACTTCCAGGCCGGCCAGGACGCCGTCGTGCCGGGCGGCCACTGGTGGCTCAATCGCAGCGCCGACCCCCGTCTCAAACCCTGGCCCGATGCCCCGCCCGACACCTTCGCCGCCCTCGGTCACTGGGGCCAGGCGCTGTACGTGATTCCCAGCGCCAACCTGGTGATCGTGCGCTACGCCGATGATCGCGACGGCAGCTACGATCATGACCAGTTGCTGAAACGGGCGCTGGCGGCATTCAGCGGGACGGTGCAGCCATGAGCCGCCCGGGGTTTGTTCGGCGTCATCCCTTCAGCACGGTACTCCTGCTTCTGCTGGCGCTGTTGCTCGGCTGGGTCTGGCAAGAGCGGGTGAACCTGCAAGCCTTCCCCGACATCATCGGCGCCTACACCGCCAAGGAATATTGCTCGTGCCGCTACGTGATGAACAACGACGTCGCCTATTGCCAGGGCTACGTTAAGCAGTGGGTGCCCGGCAGTCTGCTGGATGACGCCGACGGCAAACGGGTGACCGCCAGCGGCATGGGTCGCACGCACAGTGCGCAGTGGATCGGCGAGCGTCAGGGTTGTCGGCTGTCGCCGTAAGCCTCGCGTGTTGTCGCGATTGACAGTTTGCTTCCGGGCCCAAGCCGGTTAAGGTTCGGCACAGGTTTATCTGCCCCCGAGTGTGTATGTTCAAGCGGTCCCTTTCTCACGCCGTCGCCGGTCTGCTGCTGGCGGGCACCTGCCTGTCGGCTCAGGCCAATTGGTACCTGGACGGCGAGTCGTCGCGGCTGTCGTTCATCAGCACCAAGGATGCCAATGTTTCGGAAGTGCAGCGCTTTCTGGTGCTGCACGGCAAGGTCAGCCCCAAGGGCCTGGCGGAACTGGAAGTCGAGCTGGAGTCGGTCAACAGCGGCGTGCCGTTACGCGATGAACGCATGCGCAAGGAGCTGTTCCAGATCGATCAATTTCCCGAAGCGCTGATCAGCGCGCAGATCGACCTGCTGCCGATCAACGACCTCGCGTCTGGCGCGCAACTGGAATTGCGCTTGCCGATTACCGTCAAGCTGCACGGCAAGCAACACGAGTACAACGCCGAATTGCTGGCCACGCGCCTGGACGACCGGCGTTTCCAGGTGGTGACCCTGGAGCCGCTGGTGCTCAACGCCGCAGATTTCGATCTGGCGCCGGGTCTGGAACATTTGCGCAATCTCGCCGGCCTGTCGGCCATCAGCTTGTCGGTACCGGTGGGCGCGGTGCTGATTTTTACGGCGCGCTGACATGGCCGGCTCGATTTTCCCGTGGCGCGATGGCAATCGCTTCGAACTGCTGATCGACGGCCCGCAGTTCTTTCCGCGCATGCTGGTGGAAATCGCCCGCGCCGAACAACAAGTGGAATTGGAGTTGTACCTGGTGGAGGCGGGGGCCTGCGCCGAGACGATGGTCCAGGCTCTGGTGCAAGCCGCCGAGCGCGGGGTGCGGGTGCGTTGCCTGTTCGATGATTACGGCAGCCTGGCCTTCACCCTGAACCTGCGCAACCGCCTGACCGATGCCGGTGTGGAGCTACGTTTTTACAACCGCTTGAGCTGGAAGCGCTGGGTGCGCAATTTGTACCGCGATCACCGCAAGCTGCTGCTGGTGGATCAGCGCCTGGCGGTGGTGGGCGGCACCGGGGTCACCGATGAGTTCTGGACGCCGGGCGAAGACACCAGCCAATGGCACGAAGTGATGGTGGAAATCGTCGGTCCGCTGGTGCTCGACTGGCAACTGCTGTTCGACCGCCAGTGGCTTGCCAACCGCCACCGTCGCGCCTGGAAACCCGCCTCGCACTTCGGCTTGCCGCGCCTGCCACGGGTGCCGCCCATGGGCGAGGGCATGGGCCGGGTGGCCTACGCCGACGCCGGGCAGCACCGCGACATTCTGCAATCGCTGTTCCGTGCGCTGAACAGCGGCCAGCGGCGGATCTGGCTGGCGACTCCGTACTTCCTGCCGACCTGGAAAGTCCGCCGCTCCCTGCGCAAAGCCGCCGCCCGTGGTATCGACGTGCGCCTGCTGCTCACCGGCCCGCGCACCGATCACCCGTCGGTGCGTTACGCCGGGCATCGCTATTACCCGCGGCTGCTCAAGGCCGGGGTGAAAATCTTCGAATACCAGCCATGTTTCCTGCACCTGAAAATGGTCCTGGTGGACGACTGGGTGAGCATTGGATCGTGCAATTTCGACCACTGGAATTTGCGTTTTAACCTGGAAGCCAACCTCGAAGCTCTCGACCCGGCATTGACCGAGGCCGTCGCCGCCAGCTTCGAAAAAGACTTCGCCCTCAGCCAGCAAGTCAGCCTCGACGAATGGCAACGCCGACCGCTGTGGCGCCGCATCAAGCAGCGGGTGTGGGGCTGGGTGGATCGGCTGGTGGTGAACGTGCTGGATCGGCGGAACTGACACCCTCCAATGTGAGAGCGGGCTTGCCCGCGAAAGCGGCGGCACCTCCAACATCCATGTGCCTGACAGGCCGCATTCGCGAGCAAGCCCGCTCCCACAGTGTCACCGGCGTTCGCACATGCTGTGTCCGACGCAAAGTCCTGTGGGAGCGGGCTTGCCCGCGAAGACGGCGGCACATCCAATATCAATGTGCCTGGCAAACCGCATTCGCGAGCAGGCTCGCTCCCACAGGTTTTACGGTGTTTTTGGTCTAGAGCAACTCAAAACTCTGCTGTGTGACGTCTCGAGAATCGAGGCCGATCTGTACGTTGAATTTGCCGGGTTCGGCGGCGTATTTGAGTTGGGCATTGAAGAACTTCAGGTCGTCTTCGGTGATGGTGAAGTGCACGACTTTCTGTTCGCCGGCCTTGAGCAGCACCTTCTGGAAGTTTTTCAGTTCTTTCACCGGGCGAATGATCGAGCCGGTGACGTCCTGGATGTACAGCTGCACCACGGTTTCGCCGTCACGCTCGCCGGTGTTTTTCACTGTCACGCTGGCGTCGAGCTTGCCGGTCTTGTTCAGGGTGGTGGATGACAGCGCCATGTCGCTCAAGTTGAACGTGGTGTAGCTCAAGCCATATCCGAACGGGTACAGCGGCCCGGTGGTGTCATCGAAATACTGCGAGGTGTAGTTGCCCGGTTTGCCCGGGGTAAACGGCCGGCCCACGCTCAGGTGATTGTAGTAGGTCGGAATCTGACCCACCGAGCGCGGAAAGCTGATCGGCAGTTTGCCTGACGGGTTGTAGTCACCGAACAGTACATCGGCGATGGCGTTGCCGCCCTCGGTGCCGCTGAACCAGGTTTCCAGAATCGCGTCAGCCTGTTCGTTTTCATCAAGGATCGACAGCGGACGGCCGTTCATTAACACCAGTACCAATGGCTTGCCGGTGGCTTTCAGGGCCTTGATCAACTCCCGCTGGCTGGCCGGAATATTCAGCTCGGTGCGGCTCGACGATTCGTGGGACATGCCACGAGACTCGCCCACCGCCGCGACGATCACGTCCGCCTGCTGCGCGGCTTTCACCGCTTCGTCGATCAGCACCTGCGCCGAGCGCGGGTCGTCGACCACTTCCGGGGCATCGAAGTTGAGGAAGTTGAGGTAATCCAGGACCTTCTTGTCGCCAGTGATATTGGCGCCGCGCACGTAAGTCAGCGACGCATCGGCGCTGAGGGCGCGGGTCATGCCGTCGAGCAGGGTTACCGATTGCGCCGGCCGGCCGGCGGCGGCCCAACTGCCCATCATGTCGATCGGCGCCTTGGCCAGCGGTCCGGTCAGGACGATTTTCGCGGTTTTCTTCAGCGGCAGGGTTTGGTTGCTATTCTTCAGCAGCACCAGACTGCGACGGGCGACGTCGCGGGCCTCGGCACGGTGCAGGCGGCTTTCCGAATAAGTGTCGGCCGGATCATCCTCGGCCTTACCGATGCGCAGGTATGGGTCTTTGAACAGGCCCATGTCGTACTTGGCGTCCAGCACCGCCCGCACGGCGTTGTCGATGTCGCTCTGCTGGATCTCACCGGATTTCAGCAGGCCTGGCAGTTCCTTGCCATACAGCGTGTCGTTCATGCTCATGTGGATGCCGGCCTTGATCGCCAGCTTCGCCGCTTCACGACCGTCGGCCGCGACGCCGTGCTTGATCAGTTCGAAGATCGCGCCGTGGTCGCTCACCGCCAGGCCTTTAAAGCCCCACTCTTTGCGCAGCAGATCGTTCATCAGCCAGGTGTTGGCGGTGGCGGGTACGCCGTTGATCGAGTTCAGCGCCACCATCACGCCGCCGGCGCCGGCATCAATCGCCGCGCGGTAGGGTGGCAGGTAATCCTGGTACATCCGCACCGGGCTCATGTCGACCACGTTGTAATCGCGACCGCCCTCGACCGCGCCGTACAAGGCGAAGTGCTTGACGCTGGCCATGATGCTGTCGGCGGCGCTCGGGGTG
The DNA here is from genome assembly GCF_031583775.1 of Pseudomonas rhizozeae. NCBI lineage: Bacteria > Pseudomonadati > Pseudomonadota > Gammaproteobacteria > Pseudomonadales > Pseudomonadaceae > Pseudomonas > Pseudomonas rhizozeae. The sequence continues at coordinate 134,002 of NZ_JAVLSB010000072.1, read as the reverse complement.
GCGCCCTGGTAAGCCTTGACCATCACTTTGGCGATGCGCGAGACCAGATAAGTGTCTTCACCGAAGCCTTCGGAGGTCCGGCCCCAGCGCGGGTCGCGGGACACGTCGACCATCGGCGCGAAGGTGATGTCGAGGCTGTCGGCGGCGGCCTCCTGGGCGGCAACGCGCCCGGAACGGCCGATCGCGTCCATGTCCCAGCTCGACGCCAGGGCCAGGGGGATCGGGAAAATCGTGCGGTGGCCGTGGATCACGTCGTAGGCAAAGAACATCGGGATCTTCAGCCGGCTGCGCATCGCGGCATCCTGCATCGGCCGGTTTTCCGAGCGAGTGATCGAGTTGAACGTGGCGCCGATGTTGCCTGCGGCGATTTCCTTACGGATCATCTCGCGGGGCATTTCCGGGCCGATGCTGATCAGGCGCAACTGGCCGATCTTCTCGTCGAGTGTCATCTGCTTTATCAGGTTGCTGATGAAAGCGTCCTTGTTCTCCAGCGGTACCGAGGCGGTCTCGGCCCATACCGCGTGACTGGCCAGACTGACGAACAGGCCCAGCAAACACAGCTTCTTCATGAATAGTTTTCTCAAAAGCCTAAACGACACAGGTGAATTGCATCGGTCAGCCAAAATTTAGGGAGCGTCTATTGTTGTTCAGGTGTCACAGGCGTTGATGCGCCAGACTTCACCGTTATGTCGCACAACACTTATGTCGCCGGGCAGTGCATTGGCGCTGGGCATCTTTTAGCCCATTGGCTCGATGCAATCCAGTGGCGGCGGCAGATTATGCCTCACGAGTCAGACTTTGCGCTCGCGCGCGAGGTTCAACGGAATGTGCAAGGGAGCTTCAAGCAAATGAATCTACGACATCACTATCGCACCGGCCTGCAAATGCTGGCGCTGGTGTGGCTGGGCAGTGTGTTGGCCGGTTGCGGGATCAACAACATTCCGACCCTCGACGAACAGGCCAAAGCGGCCTGGGGCCAGGTGCAGAACCAGTACCAGCGCCGTGCCGACCTGATCCCCAACCTGGTGGAAACCGTCAAGGGCTACGCCGCCCATGAACAGGCGACCCTGACCGCAGTGGTCGAAGCCCGGGCCAAGGCGACGTCGATCCAGGTTGACGCCAATACCCTCGACAACCCAGAAAAGCTCAAGCAGTTTCAGCAGGCCCAGGATCAATTGACCGGCGCTCTCAGCCGTTTGATGGTGGTCTCCGAGCGCTATCCCGACCTCAAGGCCAACCAGAATTTCCTGGCGCTGCAATCGCAACTCGAAGGCACCGAAAACCGCATCGCCGTGGCGCGCCGCGACTTCATTCTGGCGGTGCAGAACTACAACACCGAAATCCGCACCTTCCCCGGCCGCTTGTGGCACAGCGTGATGTACAGCAACCTGCCAATCCGCGAGACCTTCGAGGCCACCAGCGCGGACGCCGATAAAGCGCCGCAGGTGAAATTCTGATCACCGTTGCGGCACGGACGAGGTGGCCCATGCGCACACTAAGGTCGGGCCTGTTGCTGATAGTGATGCTATTGGCCACGCTGGCCCAGGCGGATTTGCAGTTCCCGCCGCTGACCGGCCGGGTAGTGGACAACGCGCAGATGATCGAGCGGGCGGCGCGGGCGCAACTCGATCAACAGTTGCAGGCGCACGAAGCGGCTACCGGCGAACAATTGGTGGTGGTGACCTTGCCCAACCTGCAAGGCGCGGAGATTGCCGACTTCGGCTATCAGTTGGGGCGCCACTGGGGCATCGGGCAGAAAGATAAAAACAACGGTGCATTGCTGATCGTGGCGCGGGACGAGCGTAAGCTGCGCATCGAAGTCGGCTATGGCCTGGAAGAGCGGCTCACCGACGCGCAGAGCTCGGTGATCATCAATCAGGTCATCACCCCGGCGTTCAAGAACGGCCACTTCAGCAAAGGCATCAGCGACGGGGTCGCGGCCATGCTGGTGGTGCTGGGCGGCAACCCGCTGGACGAACCCTCGACCATTTACGAACCCAGCGGCGCAGCGGACGACGATTTTATCTCGCGGCATCCGGGGCTGATGGTGTTTCTGGTGATGCTGTTCATCCTGACCATTTTCGTCCTGCAGATGCTCGGCCTGTTGCCCGCCGGACGCGGCGGCTCGGGGGGCAGTGCCGGCGGCTTCGGCGGTGGCGGCGGCGGATTTGGCGGCGGTGGAGGCGGGGGCTTCAGCGGTGGCGGCGGCAGTTTCGGCGGTGGCGGTTCATCCGGCGGTTGGTGATGGTTTGAATAATAACGAGCAGGCACTTAACAACATGGCATTACTGACGGAACACGAACAACGCCAGGTCGCCGAGGCCATCGCCCGGGTCGAGCACGAAACCGACGCCGAACTGGTGACGGTGCTGGCAGCCCGCGCCGACGACTACACCTACATCCCACTGCTGTGGGCCAGCCTGCTGGCGTTGGTGGTGCCGGGGGTCGTGCATTACCTGACCGGCGCGCTGACCATGCACAGCCTGCTGCTGGCGCAATGGCTGATCTTCATCGTGCTGTGCCTGGTGTTCCGTATCCCGGCGATCACTTCGCACCTGATCCCCCGCGCCGTGCGTCATCGCCGCGCCTCGAACCTGGCGCGCCGGCAGTTCCTCGAACAGAACCTGCACCACACCGTCGGCAGCACCGGGATGCTGATTTTTGTCTGCGAGGCCGAGCGCTACGTGGAAATCCTGGTGGACGAGGGCATTTCCAGCCGCCTCGACAACAGCACCTGGGATGCCATCGTGTCGGCGTTCACCCAGCAAGTGAAACAAGGCCAGACGTTGCAAGGCTTCGTCAACTGCATCGAAGCTTGCGGCGAGTTATTGAAGGTCCATGTGCCCGTAACACAAGCGCGCAACGAACTGCCGAATCGCCTGGTGGTACTGACCTGATTCACCGCTTGTTCAGCGAGGGAGTTTCTGTGGCGAGGGAGCTTGCTCCCGCTGGGCTGCGCAGCAGCCCCAAATTCCCCAGACAGCACCACCGGTAAATTAGCCCGTGCCCTCACGGCGCATCCCCCCTAAAATACCCGGCATTCCCGCTCCGCCCCTCCGAGGCCGTTCGTTCATGTCCGTCACCGCAACCCCCGCCAGCCTCGCGCCGGATCATCACGCGCAGTTCATCGAGTTGCTGCAAACCAGCCTCGACGCCAACGCGTTCATCAAACTGGTGCTGGCCAAATACGTAGGCGAAGAAGCGGAGTTGCAGCGGATCATCATCAAGCAAGTCACGGTCAAGGAGCAGCCCTGCCTGTCCTTCGTCTACCGCTATAAAACCCGCGACATCACCAAGAACCTGCCGCTGGCCGAGGCGGTGGCAAGCATTGCCGCGCTGCTGCCGACATCGTTCAAAAATGCGCATTTGCTGTCATTGACTGACGAAGCACAGCTCGAATACAGCAAAAAGGGCAAGTCATCGCTGTTCAAGAGCAAACCCCAGCAATTGCGCGAAGTGCCGTCCGCCGAGCACAACCGCGAGAAAAACCGCTTTCTCGACCTGAACCGGCCGTTCCTCACCGACCTGGGCGTGACCAACCAGCAGCATGAGCTGATCCCGGCGATGTCGCGTAAGTGGAAGCAGATCAACAAGTTCATCGAAGTGTTCAGCCATGCGCTGACCACCTCACCGTTGGCGCTGGATAAACCGGTGCGGGTGGCGGACTTCGGTTCCGGCAAGGGCTACCTGACGTTCGCCATCCACGATTACCTGCGCAACACCTTGCAGGCCGAGGGCGAGGTCACCGGCGTCGAGTTACGCGAAGACATGGTCAGCCTGTGCAACGCCGCCGCCGCGCGGCTGGAGCATCCGGGCCTAGTGTTCAAGTGCGGCGACGTACGCAGCGTGGCGCCAAGCGAGCTGGACGTGATGATCGCCCTGCATGCCTGCGACATCGCCACCGACTACGCCATCCACACCGGCATCCGTTCCGGCGCGGCGATCATCATGTGCTCGCCGTGCTGCCACAAGCAGATCCGCCTGCAAATCCAGAGCCCGGCGCTGCTCAAGCCGATGCTGCAATACGGTTTGCACCTGGGCCAGCAAGCGGAAATGGTCACCGACAGTCTGCGCGCGCTGTACCTGGAAGCCTGCGGCTACGAAACCAAAGTGTTCGAGTTTATTTCCCTGGAGCACACCAACAAGAACAAGATGATCCTGGCGGTCAAACGCGCCGAACCGGTCGACCCGACTCAGCTTTTGGCGAAAATCCAGGAACTGAAGGACTTCTATCAGATCACCGACCACTGCCTGGAAACCCTGTTGAAGGCTGACCACTTCCTCTAAACCGTGTGGGAGCGAGCCTGCTCGCGAAAGCGGACTGACAGCCGATGATGATGTCGCCTGTTACTGCCCCTTCGCGAGCAGGCTCGCTCCCACATTGCCTTTTACAGCGGTCTTTCGTCCGAGCATCACCGTGACAATCACCCCACAGGCAAACAGCCAGGTGATCGGCTCGATGTGTTCACCAAAGAACAGTGCCGAAAACGCGATGGTGAAGAAAATCTGCAACAACTGGATCTGACTGACCCGCGCGATGCCGCCCATGGCCAGCCCGGCGTACCAGGCGAAGAACCCGATGAACTGCGAGAACAGTGACACGTAAGCAAAGGCCCACCAGGTCTTGGCGGAAATTTCGCCGTGGTGGTTCAGCGCCAGATAGGTCACCGGCCCGATCAACAGCGGCGTCGACAGCACCAGCGCCCAGCAGATCACCTGCCAGCCGCCCATTTCCTTGGCCAACCGGCCACCCTCGGCGTAACCCAGGCCCCCCACGGCGATTGCCCCGAGCATTAGCAAGTCACCTGCTTGAATATGCCCGGCGCCGCTGATCAGCGCATAGCCCAGCACCAAAGCACTGCCCAGCGCGGCGCAGGCCCAGAAGGCTTTTGACGGTCGTTCATGGGACAACCACGCGGCGTAGAGGGCCACGCACAAAGGTTGCAAGCCGTTGACCAACGCGCCGTGGGACGCCGGCAAGGTCTGCATCGCCCAGGCTGACAACACCGGAAAGCCCAGGATCACCCCGGCAATCACCAGCATCAGGCCTTTGATTTGTGCCCAATTCGGCCACTTCTCCCGGCGCCACAACAACAGCAACGCTGCCGGCACCGCTGCGAACAGTGCCCGGCCGAGGCCGTTGAGCAAAGGGTGAATTTCCTGCACGACAATGCGGGTGAAGGGCAGGGTCAGGCTGAAAATGATCACGCCCAGCAGGCCCAGGGCCATGCCAGTGTTTTCGCGGGAGGACGACATAGCGGTAACCAGAATCGAAGGGTGGCAGTCAGGCTGTCATCTAGCCACAAACCACCGCGATGCCGCTGTTACAGCTAAGCGCAGAGTTATCCGTACAGTTCGCAGGCACCTGTGGTGAGCCGTGAGGCAAATCCACTGTGGGGGCGGGGCTTGCTCGCGAAAGCGGTCAATCAGTCGCCCTCTGCGGCGACTGATTGCCCCTCATCACGAGCAAGCCCACACATGTTTTGGTGTGCCGATCGATCAGCGCAAGCCGTCCAGCAACCCTTGCAACTGCGCGCGGCCTGCTTCGCTCAGCGGCGACACCGGCAGGCGTGGCACGCCAACGTCGAGCCCGGTCATGCCCAGGCCAGCCTTGATCGTCGCTGGTAAACCGCCCTTGAGGATGAAGTCCAGCACCGGCAACTGACGGTAGAACAACTCCCGCGCCAGGCCCAGGTCATTGGCCAGTGAAGCCTGATACAGGTCGAGGTTGAGTTGCGGAATCAGGTTCGGCGCCGCGGTGCACCAGCCTTTGGCGCCGGCGGCGAAAGCTTCCAGGGCCAGCGGGTTGCAACCGTTGTAGAACGGCACCTGGCCTTCGCCGAGGCGCTGCAACTGGTGCATGCGCTGGATGTCGCCGGTGCTCTCCTTGACCATGGTGACGTTTTCCACGGCTTTGAGAATCCGCAGGATCAGGTTCACCGACATATCGGTGCCGCTGGTGGCTGGGTTGTTGTAGAGCATGATCGGCACGCCGATCGCATCGCCGATGGCGCGGTAGTGAGCGAGGATTTCGTCTTCGCTGAGCTTCCAGTAAGAGGTCGGCAACACCATCACCACGTCGGCGCCATGAGCCTCGGCGAAACGCGCCCGGCGCACGGCTTTGGCGGTGGTCAGGTCGGACACGCTGACGATGGTCGGCACACGCTTGGCTACGTGCTTGATGCTGAATTCGGCAACCTGGTCCCACTCGCTGTCGCTCAGGTAAGCGCCTTCGCCGGTGCTGCCCAGCGGTGCGATGGAATGCACGCCGCCGTCGATCAGGCGGTCGATGGAGCGGCCGAGCGCGGGCAGGTCGAGACCTTCGCCGTTAGCGCCGAACGGGGTGATGGTGTAGCCGATGATGCCGTGGATAGTAGGCTTGGACATGGTGTGTCTCCGGGGAAAGGGGCTGGGAAATCAGTTCAGGCAATCGGCGTGTTGGCGCAAGTTCTGCCGGGCGTAGTAGTTGAACGCGGCGGCGTGGCGCTTGGGCTTGGCGATCCAGTCGTGCGCTTCGCGGCCCAGTTCCGGGATGATCGGCTTGATGGTGCCGGCAGCCATGGCCAGCAATTGCAGCTTGGCGGCGCGTTCGATCAACTGCGCGATCACGCAGGCTTCCTCAATGGTGGTGCCGGTCGACAACTGGCCGTGGTGCGACAGCAGAATCGCGCGCTTATCGCCCAGCGCGCCGGCGATCAGTTCGCCTTCCTCGTTGCCCACCGGTACGCCGGGCCAGCCTTCAAGAAACGCACAGTCGTCGTACAGCGGGCAGAGGTCCATGTGGGAAATCTGCAACGGCACTTCCAGCATCGACAACGCGGCCACATGCGTCGGGTGGGTGTGGATGATGCAGTTCACATCCGGCCGCGCGCGGTACACCCAGCTGTGGAAACGGTTGGCCGGATTGGCCATGCCGTGGCCTTCCAGCACTTCCAGATCTTCGTTGACCAGCAGCAGGTTGCCGGCGGTGATCTCGTCGAAACCCAGGCCCAGTTGTTGAGTGTAGTAAGTGCCCGGTTGCGGGCCACGGGCGGTGATTTGCCCGGCCAGGCCGGAGTCGTGACCGTTTTCAAACAGAATCCGGCAGGTCAGGGCCAGCTTTTGCCGGTCTGTCCACGTATTATCCGCCAGCGTATTTTGCATCTGGCTCAGCGCTTGCTTGACTAGTTGCTCTTTGGGTAGTGCTAATGTCTTGGCCATATCGGTGTCCTCAGCAGCATTGAAAGGGACGTCGGTTTTGCGTTTCACCGACCGCTCGCAACGTTGTGGGTGAATGCAAATGACACTAAAGAGACTATATGACACAAAGTGTCATTAGCAAGCATCAATTGTCGCTTCCTTGATGGAATAACCGCTGCGCATGTCTATCCGTTTGAAATTACTCAGAAAAAAACTTGGCGTAACCTTAGAGTCGCTGGCGGAAAAATCCGGCATGACCAAGAGTTACCTGTCGAAGGTCGAACGCGGGCTGAACACCCCGTCGATTGCGGCCGCGTTGAAACTGGCCAAGGCGTTGAACGTGAAGGTCGAGGAGCTGTTCTCCGAAGACAACGTCAGCCTCGATAGCTACAGCCTGGTGCGCAGCAGCGAACGCCAGTCGCTGGCGGCCAACGACCAAAGCCCCGGCTACGCGGTGCTGGCCCACCAAGTGAGCGAGCGCAGCCTGCTGCCGTTCATCATCTACCCGCCGTTCGAATTCGCCGACAAGACCTTCAAAGAACACTTGGGTGAGGAATTTCTGTTCGTCCACGAGGGCCAGGTGGAGGTGGACTTCATGAATGAGCGGGTGCTGCTGGAACGCGGCGATGCGCTGCACTTCAACGCGCAGAAACCCCACCGCATACGCTCGGCGGGAGAAGTTCAGGCGCAATTGCTTGTAGTGGTGCACAGCACCGAGGAGTGAGCCGCGGCTGGCTCTTGATCTTCGTGGCGAGGGAGCTTGCTCCCGCTGGGCTGCGCAGCAGACCCAACAATCTCACTGCCCATAACGACCCGGGAGTGCTTCGCCCTCCAGCGGGAGCAAGCTCCCTCGCCACAGGAAACCGGCCAGTCTGCCCGCCCTATACCTCAACCGGCACCGCAAGTGTCGGGCTGCCCAATGCATGGCTCTTCGAATCAAAAAACCGCAACTCAATCCCGGTGCTTTCAAACACCTTGGCGTAGTGACGTTTCTGCGCCTGGATAAACCCCTTGCTGCGCGGGTTGATCGAGATCGCCAACACCTTCGGCCGGGCCAGGCGCAAGGCGTGGACGATGTGGCTGTCCTGCGTGCCGAGGGCCTGGCCGAACAGGCACAGACCGTCGCCATGGCCGAGCAACTGGTCGTAGCAGAACGACAAATAGTCCGAACTGCGGATGGTCTTGAGCTTGTCCTGGGCCGGGCCCTCGTTGACGAACAGCGGCACGTCGTCGAGGGTCTTGATGGTGTTGTTGATCGCGAAACTGCCCAGCAGCGTGCCTTCGGTGGAGGGCAACTTGCGCGCGGTGCCGTCCTGGTTGCGCACCAGGTGCAGGCCTCCGTGCAGGTACAACAAACGCGGTTTTTCGCTGGTGCAGTCACTCAAGTCAAAACTGCCGTCGGCGCCATGGAACAAGTCCGTCACCGCGCCGGCGTCGTGCTGGATCGCCCAGTAATTGAGCAAGTCGTAATTGGTGGTGAACACCGTGGCGTAACTTGCCAATTCCCGGTTGATCGTCGCCAGGGTCGAGGCCTGCACCAGTCGCCACGGGATGTGCACCGCGTGCACGGTGTTGATCAGCGCTTCCTTGATCGCGTAATAGCGGTTGCGCGGCGCCGCCGAACTGACCGCCAAGGCCTTGTTCACTCGGCTGGTGGCTTTCAGCGCGCTCAGCACCTGCTCGAAACTGCGGGTCTGCAGCGCATCGAACACACTCAACTCGGATGGGCTCAACGGTTTTTCTTCTACCGTGCGCGCGTTCTCGAACAGCGAGTCGTAGCCAAAGTCGTCCCACACCGCGCGGCTGGCACCGTTGCCCAGCAGCAGGCCGCTGAACGAAGTGCTCTGGCGCAACACCGTCCAGTCTTCGAGTTGGGCATCAAAATCCTGGAAGTCGGTCATTGCTTGGGCTCATCTCAAACGGCTGGAAAGGCAGGGCGCCGACTTTATCACGAGGCGCGCCAAACCCGCGTTAACGGTTGCTCGTCGGCGGCGCTGGCGGGGCCGATGGCGCAGCGCCCAGACCCGCCACGCAGGCCACCGCCGCCACTGCCAGCAGGCTGCAAAACAGCGCCAGCGGCCAGGCCTGGGTACTGCTTAACAGGCTGGCCGCGCCGCCAATCATGGCCGCCATTAGCTGATGAATAAACCCGCTCAGCGCCATGGCATAGGCACCGCTGACGGGCGCGCGATCGTTGGCTACCGCCAGGCTCACCGGGTAGGTCATCGACTGGCCGAACACCGCCAGGCAGTACGGCAACCAGAACCACAGCGCCAGCGCAGTGGCGAGCAGACTGCCGAGCAGCATGCTGGCGGTGCCCACCAACACCAGCGCGACGCCCCAGGCCATCATCGGTCGTTGTCCGGTGCGCACCACCCAGCGATTGACCACCAGCGCGCCGAACAGATACGCCGCGCTGATTGGCCAGCCCAGCAGCCCGTATTCGATCGCGCTCCAGTGGAACGGCCCTTGGAAAATCACCGGCGCCTGGGTGTTGAACGCGATGATCACCCCATACCCGAGGCCACCGGCCAGAGCCGCCAGTAAAAACTCGCGGTGCTGCACGATGCGCCCATAGTGGCGCCAGCTCGACGCGCCTTCAGCCGTGCGCTCCAGGGTGGGAAAGGTGATGCGCAGAATGATCGCGGCCATGCCCAGACTCACCGCGCCCAGCCCGAAGAAAATCGCCTGCCAGCCCAGCAACGCCTGAATCAGTGAGCCCAGGTATTGGCCGATGCCCAAGGCAATCACGAACGAGATGGAAATCCACGACAGCGCCCGAGCCAATTCGGCCCCGCTGAAGGTGTCGCGGATCAGCACCCGCGCCATTACCGAAATCCCGCTGGCGCCAATGCCTTGTACCAGGCGCCAGACCAGAAATGCCTCGAGGCTGCTGCTGGCCGGCAGCAACAGGTTGGCCACCCCGTACAGGGTCAGTGCCGCCAGCAATACCGGTTTGCGCCCCAGCCGCTGGCCGAGGCTGCCCCAGAACAGCATCGGCAGCGCCATGCCCACCAGGTACGCCGCCAGCCCCCACGCCGCGTGCGAAGGCTCCGCGCCCAGGTCGCGGGCGATGTCGGGCAGCGCCGGCAGGTAAATACTCATGCCCAACTGGGCGAGAAACACGGTGCAGCAGGTGACGAGCAGGGTGGTTCGGCTCTTCATGGCAGGCCTTGGGTGAGTTCAACCGCGGATGTCCCGACCCTAGCGTGCGGCGGGCTAGTGGCAAAAAAGTTGAATGGTGTCTGGCTGCACGGCGGCGCGCAAGATGATCTTGATGAAGCTTTTGCCCTCGGAATAACCCGCCGACCGGGTCGTGCGCGCACGGCGAATGGCTCCGAACCGACGCTGAAGTGTTGACGGCGAACGGCAGTATGTTGCTGACTTGCCTGTCACCGACCTCCCGCCATCGAGCCCCCCATGCTGCAAAAAAGCCTGATCCGCCGCCTCGATCTGATCACCCTGCAACTGTTCGTCGCCGTGCACGAAGAAGGTACGTTGACCCGTGCCGCCGCGCGCGAGGCGATTGCGGTGTCGGCGGCGAGCAAGCGGCTGATGGAGTTGGAGGAGGCGTTGGGCATCAGTTTGTTCGCGCGTCAGGCCAAAGGCATGACCCTGACGCCCGCCGGGGAAACCTTGTTGCACCACGCACGGCAGATGCTGTTCAACGTCGAGAAAATGGGCCTGGAACTGGGCGAGCACAGTCACGGGGTGCGCGGTTATGTGCGGATGCTCGGCAACCTGTCGGCGATCATTCAGTTTTTGCCGGAGGACCTGCGCGGTTTTTCTGCGCTGCACCCAGAGGTCAAGACCGACCTCGAAGAACGGCCCAGCAGCGGGGTGATCCAGGGCGTGCTCGATGGCGTGGCGGATTTGGGCATCTGCTCCAGCGACAGCGACGTAAAGGGTTTACACAGCGTGCTCTATCGCCGCGACAAACTGGTGGTAGTTATGCCTGCCGATCACCCGTTGGCCAGGCATTCGGCACTGGCGTTCGCCGACACCTTAGGCAGCGACTACGTCGGCCTGCACGCCGCCAGTTCGATCAACCAGCGCACCCACGCTGCCGCGCGCGAGGCCGGCAAGCTGCTGCGGGTGCGCATTCATGTGCCAGGTTTTGACGCCGTGTGCCGGATGGTCCAGGCCAACATGGGCATCGGTATCCTGCCGCAGAAAGCCTACGAATTGTTCGGCCACGCACTGGGCCTGCACGCGGTGCCGCTGACCGATGAGTGGTCGGATCGCTCGCTGATTCTGGTGGTGCGCGACGAGGCGCGGCTGTCGCCGGTCAGCCGCTTGCTGTTTGAGTATTTGCAGACGCAGGGCTGAGATTTTCGCTGCTCGGGCGGGACTCTTCGCGAGCAGGCTCGCTCCCACAGGGGGGGATGCAGTCAACCTGAAGCCGCAAGCAGCGTTCGCGTTTGGCGAACGACCCTTATCCACAGACGGTTGGATTCCCGACGGCGGCATCCTCTACCTTGGCCCCATTCCAAGAACAACAGAGGCTCTCCCAATGACTGCCCCCAATCCTGCGCCGCTGAGCGCTCTTAAAGTGATCGAGATCGGCACCCTGATTGCCGCGCCGTTCGCTGCGCGCATGCTGGCCGAATTCGGCGCCGAGGTGATCAAGATCGAAGCCATGGGCCAGGGCGATCCCCTGCGCAAATGGCGCAAGCTGCACGAGGGCACCTCGTTGTGGTGGTACCTGCAATCGCGCAACAAAAAATCCCTGGCGCTGGACCTCAAATCCCCGGAAGGCATCGACCTGGTCAAGCAACTGGCGACCAGCGCCGACGTGCTGATCGAAAACCTGCGCCCCGGCGCCCTGGAAAAACTCGGCCTCGGCTGGGACGTGCTGCACGCCCTCAACCCTAACCTGACGCTGGTGCGCATTTCCGGCTACGGCCAGACCGGCCCATACCGCGACCGTCCGGGTTTCGGCGCGATCGGCGAGGCCATGGGCGGCATCCGCTACACCACGGGCACCCCCGGCTCACCGCCGGCGCGGGTCGGTGTCAGCCTCGGCGATTCGCTGGCCTCGCTGCACGCGGTGATCGGCGCGCTGATGTCGGTGCTGCGGGTCAAGACCGGGCAGGGCGGCGGCCAAGTGGTCGACGTGTCGCTGGCGGAAAGCGTGTTCAACGTGATGGAAAGCCTGGTGCCGGAATACGACCTGCTCGGTCACGTCCGCGAGCGCAGCGGCGGTGCCTTGCCGGGCATCGCGCCGTCCAACACTTACCTGACTGCGGACGGCGCCTACGTGGTGATCGCCGGCAACAGCGATCCGATCTACAAGCGCCTGATGGCGGTGATCGGCCGTCAGGATCTGGCCGACGCCCCGGAATTTGCCCACAACGACGGGCGCGCCGCCAAGAGCGGTGTGCTCGACGCCGCCATCACCCACTGGACCAGCAGCCTGCCGATCGAGCACGTGCTGAGCGCGCTGCAGGACGCCGAAGTGCCGGCCGGGCGCATTTACTCGGTGGCCGATATCGTCACCGATCCGCATTACCAGGCGCGGGAGATGTTGCTCGACGCCGAACTGCCGGGCGGCACGTCGGTGAAGATGCCTGGCATTGTGCCGAAACTGTCGGAAACCCCGGGCGGGGTCAATTGGTCCGGGCCGTCGCTGGGGCAACACACGGATTCGATCCTCGCGGACCTTGGCTTCACCGGCCATGACATCGAACGCCTGAAAGCCGAAGGGGTAGTGCAATGATCACTGACTATTCGCACACTCTGATCGTCCAGGAAGTCTCGCCCCGGGACGGCTTGCAGATCGAACCGACCTGGGTCGAAACCCTCGACAAAATCGCCCTGATCGACCAGTTATCGCTGGCCGGTTTCAGCCGCATCGAAGCCGGCTCGTTTGTCTCGCCCAAAGCCATCCCGGCCTTGCGCGACGGCGAACAAGTGTTCACCGGCATCACTCGGCAACCGGGGGTGATTTACGTGGCGCTGATCCCCAACCTCAAGGGCGCGCAGCGGGCACTCAGCGCTGGCGCCGATGAGCTGAACCTAGTGATGTCCGCCAGCCAGACTCACAACCGCGCCAACATGCGCATGAGTTGTGAAGAATCCTTGGCGGCGTTCGCAGAGATCGTCTCGTTCGCGCAGGGCAGCGGCGTGCGCCTGAACGGCAGCATCGCCACCACCTTCGGTTGCCCGTTCGAAGGCAACATCGATGAAGACCGCGTGCTGCAAATCGTCGACGCCTATCAGCAACTCGGCATCCAGGGCATTAGCCTGGCGGACACCACCGGCATGGCCAACCCGCGCCAGGTGGACCGACTGGTTCGGCGGGTGCTTGAACGCGTGTCGCCGGCCGACCTGACCTTGCACTTCCACAACACTCGCGGCCTGGGGTTGTGCAACGTGCTGTCCGCCTACGAGGCCGGCGCCCGACGCTTCGACGCCGCGCTGGGCGGGCTCGGCGGCTGCCCGTTCGCCCCCGGCGCCTCGGGCAACATCTGCACCGAAGACCTGGTCAACCTGTGCGACGAAGTCGGTATCCACACCGGCATCGACTTGCTGTTGCTGCTGAAACTGTCCCGCGGTTTGCCGGCACTGCTGGGCCACGAAGTGCCGGGGCAACTGGCCAAGGCTGGGCGCAATTGTGATCTGCATCCAGTGCCGTCCTGACTGACCACGCAAAAACCATGCGGAGCGAGCCTGCTCGCGAAGACGTCAGTCCGGCCACCCTTCATATGACTGACCCATCGCTTTCGCGAGCAAGCTCGCTCCCACAGAAGCGCTGCAAACCCGAAAAACCAGACAACAAAAACAATCGGACACCCACGGGAAGTCCGCCTGGAGATTACCAATGAGCCTCAACGTACTGGAGGCCGGCGCGAGCCCGGCCGTGAACCACGATGCCGAAAAAGCCCTGGTCAGCAAAGTCGCCTGGCGCCTGATGCCGCTGGTCATGGTGTGTTATCTGTTCGCCTTTTTCGACCGCATCAACATCAGCTTCGCCAAATTCCAGTTGCAGGCCGACCTGAGCCTGAGCGACACCGCTTACGGCCTCGGCGCCGGGCTGTTCGTGGTCGGTTATGTGCTGTTCGAAGTGCCCAGCAACATGATGCTGTACAAGGTCGGCGCACGGCGCTGGATCGCCCGGATCATGATGTCGTGGGGCGTGGCGACGGCGCTGATGGTGTTCGTCAACAGCGAATGGCAGTTCTACGCGCTGCGCTTTGTGATTGGCGCTATGGAGGCCGGTTTTGCGCCGGGCGTGCTGTATTACCTGACGCTGTGGTTCCCGCAGCACTATCGCGGGCGTATCACCTCAATGCTGTTTCTCGCCTCGGCATTCGCCGGCCTGGTGGGCGCACCGTTCTCGGGGCTGGTGCTCGAGCATCTGGACGGCGTGATGCAAATGCGCGGCTGGCACTGGTTGTTCCTGCTCGGCGGCGTGCCATGCGTCGGCCTCGGGGTGCTGGTGTTGCTGCTGCTCAAGGACCGCATCGAAGATGCGCACTGGCTGACCCCCGCAGAGAAAACCCTGCTGGCCAGCCGCATCGCTCACCACGAACCGCACAAGAGCGGCGGCTCGTTGCTGGCGGCGCTGAAGATTCCGGGGTTCCTGACCCTGGGCCTTATCTACTTCCTGATTCAGGTCGCGTCCTACGGTTTGAATTTCTGGGCACCGCAATTGATCCGCAGCGCCGGCACCGAGAGCCCGGTGATGATCGGCCTGCTGACGGCCATCCCGTATGTGTGCGGGGCGATCAGCATGGTGGTGATCGGGCGTCTGTCGGATGCCACCGGAGAGCGGCGCAAGTTTGTCGCCGGGCTGGTCGCGGTGGGGGCGGTGGGCTTCTTCAGTGCCGGGATCTTCGCCAACCACACCACGTTTCTGATCGTCGCCTTGGGCCTGCTGGGCGCCGGCATCATCGCCAGCATCCCGAGCTTCTGGACTTTGCCACCAAAACTACTAGCCGGCGCCGGCGCCGGTGCGGCGGGCGGGATCGCGGTGATCAACACCCTGGGCCAGTTCGGCGGCATCGTCAGCCCGGTCATGGTCGGGCGCATCAAAGACCTGACCGGCAGCACCACCCCGGCGCTTTACGTGATCGGCGTCGCCGCACTAATCGCCGTGGCACTGCTGATGTGGGGCTTGCCGCAGAAACTGCGCACGCTGGATAAGTATTGAGTTCGTCAGTCACATACCGAACCTGTGGGAGCGGGCTTGCCCGCGATGGCTATTTCACGGTCAACGATGATGTTGAATGTGCTGGCCTCATCGCGGGCAAGCCCGCTCCCACAGGGATGTGTGTCTAGCCCGCTGCCTCCGCCGGATCAATATTGTCCAGCGCCCGATTCACCGCCAATTCCCCGAGCATGATGATCTGCTGCAACGCCAGCATGGTGTTGCGCTGCGGGCCCTGGAGCTGGTCTGCGAAATCACTGGCCATGACACTGGCCGACGCCAGGGATTCGCAGGCTTGCACCAGCAGGGTTTCGTTATTGATGCCGGGCGCGATCATAAACAGCGTGCTGGGCTGGCGCGGCGGGGCGGCGTCGGTGCGCGGGTTGAGGTAATGATCGAGGGCGCGGTCAGCGGCTTCGTGGAGTTTTTTTGGATCGAGGGAAGAGTAGGGGGAAATGTCGTCGGTTTCTGGGGGATTGGGGGTTGGTTTGATCATCGTCTTCTTTTCCTTGAATGAAGCTGCCATTCCCGAGCTACTAAACAAGGGGTGGCGGCTGGACACAGGTTAGTAGACCGGGGAATCGAAGAAAGCCGGCGCGCCCGAAAGCGCCCTGTGTACAGCCACCATCAAGTGCAGGTAATTGAATACCTGTCTGACGGACACCTGTGCACTCTTCAATACCGCGGGCTACTAAACCCGACCACTGATGAGCAGTGGCCGGCAAACGATAAAGACCCGCGCCAAGGCGCACAAGCCGGCGGATTCTGGCGCAGGTGTAGGCAAAGGCGCAAGGATGTGTAGCCGGCGGACTTCAATCAATCACCCTTCTTAAACACAACGAAATAACCCTTGTGGGAGCGACCCTGCTCGCGAAAGCGGTAGTTCAGTCACATCACTGCCGAACATGTCGACGTCTTCGCGAGCAGGCTCGCTCCCACAGGGATTTTCGGTGGTTTCGGGAGCTTCATTGGCTTGAATGAGCCCATTGAGCAGCGGATAGTGCACAACTGCCCAGTCCCGGACCCAGGTAACCGCGCATGCTCACCGGCCTCAACCACCTCACCCTCGCCGTCACCGACCTGCCCCGCAGCATCGCCTTCTATCACGACCTGCTGCAGCTCCGGCTGGACGCGACGTGGGACAACGGCGCCTATTTATCGTTGCCGGGATTGTGGTTGTGCCTGTCCCTCGATCCGTTGCGCCAGCCAGAGCCGGCGGCGGATTACACCCATTACGCGTTCAGCATTGGCGAAGCGGATTTTGCGGCGTTCGAGGCGCGGATGCGGATGGCGCGGGTGGTGGAGTGGCGCGATAACCGCAGTGAAGGGGCGTCGTTTTATTTCCTCGACCCCGACGGGCACAAACTCGAAGCGCACGTCGGTGATTTGCCCTCGCGGCTGGCGGCCTGTCGGGCAAAACCCTACGCGGGCATGCGTTTTTTCGACGAAGCTTGATCGGACAAGTCAGTCGCCGTTCGTCGCGGCACCGCCAAGTTTTTTTAAACCTTTGCGCCAATGGAAATTCACAATCTATGCAGGCGCAGCCCACGGCCGGGCCTGCATCGATCATCACCAAGAGGTAGAGAATCATGCCTAATTCAAGGAACTCGAACTCGGGAAACTTCGCCAACGATCGAACGAAGGCGTCTGAAGCCGGTCGCAAAGGTGGGAAAGCCACTGAAACGACGGTCGATAAAGACCCTGCGAAAACCGATATGGGCCGCAAAGGTGGTCAGAAATCTCGGTAGTCGGTGAAGGTTGTTTTGATCAAGAGACGGGGGCGAAAGCTCCCGTTTAATTTTCGTCGAAGGAGGGCGTGACCATGAGCCGGATGGCCAGCCATTTGTGTAAAGCGGGTTTTGTCATGATGCTGGGCCTGGGCGCCAACAGCGCGTTTGCCCAGGACCCCGCGCAGTTCATCAACGAGGCGTCGGCCAAAGGCATGGCCGACATCGAAGCCAGTCGCCTGGCGCATCAGAAGTCCGAATCCAAAGAGGTCAAGGATTACACCATAGTGGTGATCAACGACCGCACCACGGCCAACCAGCACTTGGCGAAAATCGCCAAGAAGCTCGACTTGCCCATCGCCCCGCGCGAAGAAGTCGCCGACAAGGCCAAAAGCCTGATGCCTACCGTGCCCGAAGGCGAGTCGTTCGATGCCGCTTATGCCGCCAGCCAGGTGAAAGCGACTGAAGAGGCGATCCAGCAGATCCAGCAGCAAGCGCAGACCACCGACGTGCCGGAAATCAAGGCTTTCGCCGATGAAACCCTGCCAAAACTGGAAAACCACCTGCAAATGGCCAAGGCCTTGCAGGCCAGCCGTTCGGGTCGCCTGGACGGCTAAACAGCCGTCCTTCGCCTGAGCGCTTTCAGCAGTTTTTATAGTCGGGCTTGTGCTGGCCGTCGGGCGGGCTGACTTCCATCTGAATCGATTCGCCCTCGCTGAGGTTGCGGTACTGCTTCCTCAGTGCTTCCAGTTGCTTGAGATCCAGTTTCTCCAGGCCCAGCATCGCGTTCTGCGCATCCTTGGTCACCCGCAACAACTCATCAATCTTCAAATGCAAAATGTCCGTATCGCGGTTCTGCGTGTTCTGGATCAGGAACACCATCAGGAAAGTGATAATGGTGGTCGAGGTATTGATGATCAGTTGCCAGGTGTCATTGAACTGGAAAATCGGCCCGCTGATCCCCCACACCCCGATCAAAATAATCGCCCCCATAAACGTCTTCGGACTGCCAGCCCACAACGCGAGCTTTTGAGCGACTTTTGCGAATTTCATTGCCGTGTTCCTTATTGGGATGCGCTTGAACACTGAGACATCGGCGGGGCGTTGAAATTTCTTTTTACAAACTCGCGAGCTGGTTTGTCTGGATCGCGCCGACAGGGCCACGCGAACGCAGGTTGCGGTAGGCTAAGCACTCGATCAAAGACGAGGAACACGCGATGAGTTGGTCCGCCAAACAGTACGTAGCCTTTGAAGACGAGCGCACCCGCCCGGCCCGTGATTTGCTGGCCGCTGCGGCGGGCGCGAATGCGCGGTCGGCGGTGGACATCGGCTGCGGGCCGGGCAATTCCACGGAGTTGCTGGTAGAGATGTTCCCCGAGGCCAAGGTGCTTGGGCTCGACAGCTCGCCGGACATGCTCGGCGCCGCGCGCAAGCGCTTGCCGGCGGTGCGTTTCGAGCAAGTGGATATCGGTACTTGGGACAACCCCGGGCCGTTCGATGTGATCTTTGCTAACGCCGTGCTGCAATGGCTGCCCGACCACGCCACGCTGTTGCCGTCGCTGGTCAGCAAACTGGCGCCGGGCGGACGCCTGGCGATTCAGATGCCGGACAACCTCGACCAACCCTCGCACCGCGCCATGCGCGACGTCGCCGCTGACGGGCCGTGGGCCGACACACTGGCGAGCGCCGCCGGACAGCGCACCGGGATCGCCAGCGCCAGCGAGTATTACGCGATGCTCAAACCGCACTGTGCCCGCGTCGATATCTGGCGCACCACCTATCACCATCCGCTGAAGGACGGCGCGGCCGGCGTGGTGGAGTGGTTCAAGGGTAGTGGGCTGCGACCGTTTCTTCAGCCGCTGGATGAGGCGCAACGCGCGCAATATCTGCAGCGGTATCTGGAGAGAATCCAGCAGGCTTATCCAACTTTGGAAGACGGCAGCGTGCTGCTGCCGTTTCCGCGGTTGTTCATGGTGGCGACGCGATAACTACGCCGGTAACGGAAAGGCCAACCCACCAGACCGACCTTTGCGCATAGGCGTTAACCCTGCTGCAACACCTTTAATGCGGCAGAAGCAAGGAACCCGGAACGGCTCTTCTCCTCCGGATGATGCAGCACGTATTCATCGATCCGGTTGAGCAGGTAACCGGGCAAGGTGATGTTGAGTTTCTGCGCCTTGCCCAGGTATTTGGTGACATCGATGTCTACCAGCGCCCACGTGCAACCGGCGTACGTTGGATTGGCGGCATGCAGGGTGACTGTGTTGGCGACCGGGATGGCCGAGCCGTCTTCGGCAAGGATCTCGAAGTGGCCTTCGATGGCCTCGCGGGCCATGGCAATGGCGTCATCCAGGTCGTCCCCGGCGGAAAAGCAGCCGGAAATATCCGGCACTTCGACGCCCCAGGCCTGTTCATCATTGCCGCTTGAAATAGCGATCGGGTAAAGCGTGTTCGGTGTCCTCCAGGGACTCTGTGCGACGGGGCTCTTGGAGCAATGCCTGTTGCAAAATACTGATGGCCGTTTTTTTGAGCAGATCCTTTTTTGGATGGGGAACGGTGACGGGTGTGCTGAGGTGGTTACTATGCCCACCAAAATCTGTTGTTCAATATCGGACCGCCCGACCGATAGATCCGATGTGCGTTGAAGATCGCTTTGGCCAGTGTGGAGAGCATTCGAACGCAGGTGTTGCGTGCCCGTTTTTCTGTATGTCGAGGTTTTACCAGCAAAAAATGAGCGTAAGAAATGAGACGCCCGGCCCCGACCATGATTCGCAATGCTGTTGCCGTTCGGCATTGGGGCCGCGTTTGCGTTGATGCTGTTTGCCACCCTCGCGATCGTCGCGAAGTTTTTCCGAACTGCGGTCTGCTGAATCCCACCCACAAAAAAACCGGCCACTCTGGACCGGTTTTTTGTGTTTCTGCATCCCCCGTCAAACTGCAACTGACGTGGAACTGAAAGAGAGTGGAGCGGGTGAAGGGAATCGAACCCTCGTTATCAGCTTGGGAAGCTGGAGTAATGCCATTATACGACACCCGCTCAGAGCGGCTGACTTTGTACCAGAAGTGCGCGGGGATTTGAAGTTTTCTTTGCAGATTCTGTGTTCGGCGATTGAAAACTACGGTCTTCAAAGAACGGTCTTCACCAGCAAGCCTCGCCTTCACGAACTCGGATTCATGAACGCGGGCTTGCGGGTGTCGACGCGGTTTCAGAGGGCCAGTGCATGGTGTTCCTGGACGTAGTGGTAACGCGGTCGGCTTTCGTGCCGTTGCGGTTTCAGGAAGCCGAGCAGGGCGTTGCGGCTGTCCTGGCAGGCGGATTTGTGTTCCATGTCGAGGAAGTGCCCGGTGGCTTGCAGTGTGCTGAAGCTGCTGTGTTTGACGTGGTTGCCGAACACCCTGGCGCCGTCGGCACAGGTGTATTCGTCCCATTCGCCGTTCATGAACAGCACCGGTATGTCGATTTTTTCCGCCGCTCGGAGGTAGCACTGGCGATCGCTGCTGAGCACGTCGTTGATGTGGAAGTGCATCTGTCCGTATTCGTGTTCGGCCAGGTTGCTGACGTGTCGATAGTTGAAGCGTTTGAACAGCGACGGCAAGTGTTTGCCGATGGTGCTGTTGACCAGATGCCCGACGCGGTCACCATCGCGGCTGCCGAGGTAGTGACTGCCGCGTTCGAGGTAGTCGCGCATCGGTTCGTTGATCACCGGCGAGAACGAGCTGATCACCGCTTTTTCGATCCGTCGTGGCCGGTGTGACAGCGCCACCAGCGTCGCGGCGCCGCCCCAAGAGAACGACAGCACGTGTTCGGCGGCGAATTGGTCGATCAGCTCCAGCAGGATCTGCCCTTCGGTGTCTTTGGTCAGTGGTTTTTCATGGCGATTGTGGATTTTCGACTTGCCCGCATAGGGCTGGTCGTAGGCCACGACATTGAATTGCGGATGGAGGTTCTTGACGGTCTGTGCAAACGACGCAGTGGTGGCCATCGAGCCGTTGACCAGAATAATGGTCTTTTCTGCGGCGTCTGCGCGATAGAACTCCGTGTAAACCCGATACTGACCTTGTATATCCAGCACAGCGATTTCTGGCCTCATGTCATAAGACTCCTGGCAAGCGGGTATGCGCGCAAATGAGATTGCACGAGCTTTGTGACAGGTAGGCATATGCCTGAAACGATGGGGGCCCATGTCGATCCGGACGGCAGGTCGACGGGTATTGTTATAGGCGGGCAGTTTGCCGGGGGAAGACGGAACCTGAGGGTTCTCTGCCGGCAAAAAGTTTCTTAGAGGTATGGAGTGACTCGTCGGTCACAAATCGGCCGACGTCCTGATTCAAGCAGGGCTCCGGGGATCGCGCAAGTGCCGTTGGTAAATTGTTCGACACCTTCTGCTGAGCGGTCGCGCGCTTAGATCAATGCGATCTCATCGTCGCGCAAAGCACGGTATTCACCGGGTTGCAGGGCCGCGTCGAGCGTCAGCGCGCCCATGCGCTCGCGATGCAGGCGCAACACTTTGTTGCCGAAGTGGCCGAACATGCGCTTCACCTGATGGTAGCGGCCTTCGATGATGCTCAGCCGCGCCGACTTCGGCCCGAGCTGCACCAGTTCGGCGGGTTGGGTGGTGAGGTCTTCGAAGGCGAAATACAGGCCGTGGGCGAACACCTCGGCGTACGCCGGGCCGATGTCTTGCTCGGTCTCGACGTAATACACCTTGGGCAGTTTGGTCTGCGGTTGCGTCAGCCGGCGCGACCAAGTGCCGTCGTTGGTGATGATCATCAACCCGGTGGTGTTGAAGTCCAGGCGCCCGGCGATGTGCAGGTCGTGCTTGTCCTGTTCGTCGATCAGGTCGAGCACCGTCGGGTGCTGCGGATCGCGGGTGGCGCTGACGCAACCGGCGGGTTTGTGCAGCATGAAAAAACGCGGCGGCTTGCCGGCTTGCAGCAATTCACCGTCGACTTCGACGCGGCTGAATTCCCGCACGTCGAAGTGTGGATCGCGCACCACCTGGCCGTCGACCCGAACGCGGTTTTCCACCAGCAGCAGACGTACCTGCTGACGGTTGAAGCGGGGCAGGTTGCTGAGGAACCGATCGACGCGCATGTCAGGCCTTGGGTGCCTGAGCAGCGCGCAATTGCGCGTCCACCTGGGCACAGCGCGGGCAGAGGCAGGCGGCGTTGCGCAACTCGGCCGGCAGCGCTTGCAGCACGGCCGGGTCGATCGTTACGCCGTAGCACCAACAGGCCTGGTCGGCGGTTCGCGGGTCGGCCAGGCTGCAGTCGTTGCGCGAGCCACAGGCCGGGCAGAGTTGCGGTTGCTCATTCATAACGGGAGTGGGGCATTTCCACGCAGGTGCGGTTACGGCCAGCTTGCTTGGCCCGGTACATCGCATGATCGGCCCGCGACAGCAGGCTGTGCAAGGTGTCGTCGGCTTGCAGGCTGGTGACGCCAATGCTCACGGTCAGTTGCAGGGATTTGCCATCGTAGGCGTAGCGCTGTTGCTCGACATGCTGGCGAATCTTCTCGGCAATTTTGTGCCCGGTGTCGCCGTCGGTGTCCTTGAGCAGCACGATGAACTCTTCACCGCCCCAGCGGCAGACGATGTCGGCGTGACGCAGACAGCTTTCGAGGTCGCGGGCGAACCCGGCCAGCACCTGGTCGCCGGCCAGATGGCCGTGGGTGTCGTTCAAGGCTTTGAAATGGTCGAGGTCCAGCAGCATCGCGGTCAGCGGCTTGGGCTCGCGTTGCGCTTCGTGCATCGCCTGGGCCGCCAACAAGTCAAAACCACGGCGGTTCGGCAGGTCGGTCAGGCTGTCGAGGGTGGCCTGGGCGTGGATGCGTCGCTGGTAGCGGCTAATCACGCGGTTGAGCAGAAACAGCACACTCAGGGTCACCACCAGGCAGATCAGCAGGTTGAGGTACAGCGACTGGCGGATCTCGCTGAGGGCGCCGTCCTCGCGTTTGTCGACGAACAGGTACCAGTTCAGCTCGGGAATGAAGCGCACATTGAGGAAGTGCCCCTGGCCGTGGGACGAATATTCGTAGCTGCCGCTGTGGGGTTTCGGCAGGCGCGCCTGCAGGTCTTTCATGCTGTCGAGTTCATGCAGGGTTTGCCCGACCTGCGCGCCTTCGGGGCCGCCCTCGGCGCCGGTCAGCACCAGGCGGCCGAAGGTGTCGACGAAATACACGCTGCGCTGATAGCGCTGCTGGTATTTGTCGATCAGCTTGATCACCGCGTCCACGGTCAGGCCGACGCCCGCCGCGCCGATGAAGCGGTTGTGATAGTCGTAAACCTTGTAGTTGATGAAGAAGGTCAGGCTGTCCTTGTTGGCCAGGTCCGGGTCGACGTTGATCTCGTAGGGGTCTTTCATGTCGCGCACGCGGAAATACCAGGTGTCGCGCGGCTCATCGACCTTGATCTGCTTGAGCACACCTTTGGCGTGGTAGTACGTCAGGCTGCTGTCGGACACGAAAAACGCGGTGTAAGCGCCGTAGTGGGTCATCACTTCGTTTAGGTAGCGGGTCATTTGGTCGGGATCGCGCTCGCCGGCCACCACCCAGTCGCGCATGAAGGTGTCGCGGGACATCATCGAGGAAATCAGGATTGGCCGGACCAGGTCTTTCTGGATTTCCGAGTAAACGGTGTCGGAGGTCAGCGGCAATTCGGTGTTGACGATGTTGTCGCGGATCGACGTGCGCGAAGCGAAGTAACTGAGCAGCGAGGTAGCCAGAAATCCCGCGCCCAGCAGCGCAATTAACGTAAGGACCAGCGAACGTTGGGAATACAGCGGAGAGCGAAGCGGCATGACAGTTCCGTTGGCAGTGACCCGATGGAAAGCATTCTAGTGGGAGTGCGCGGAAATAACTGCGGCAATTGTGCTGAGTTCAACCATTGAAATCGTCATCGCGGCGCGGGCCCTCTTCGCGAGCAGGCTCGCTCCCACTGGTTGCAGCGTTTTTTGTGGGAGCGAGCCTGCTCGCGAAGGGTGGGCTCAACGCAGCGTGTTCAGGTACGCCCGCCAGCCGCCCAGAGAGCTGATATCCCGCGCGCTTTCCAGCCCATAGGGCTCGCAGATAAAGCCGCTTTCCCAGCGACCGTCGGCCAGTTGCACTTTGCCCAGACCCAGCGGGGCGGGAATCCCGGTAAGGAATGAGCCCAGTTCACTGCTCGGCAATTCCCACACTTCCACCTCAATCGCCACGCCGCCCTCGGCCACCCGCAGCATGCCCGGGCGCAGCGGTGGGCCGCCGGCCAGGGCATAGAGTTGGTAATCCGGTGAACTCTGGGTAACTTCTATCAGCCGCGCACCGCGTTGTTTGAGCTGCCAGTTCAGCGCCAGGCCTTCGAGGTGCGCGCCGCACACCACCAGCCGCGCGCGATCGTGGCGAGCCACGGTTTGCGGGGCCGAAGCGCTCGCACCTTGCTGGCGCTGCATGGCGTCCGCGACGCTCAGCAAGTACTGATCGGTGAAGGCGCGGCCGAACAGTGTCACGCCCCATGGCAGGCCATTGCCCATGAACCCGCTGGGCACGGCGACGGCGGCATAGTCCAGCAGGTTCATGAAGTTGGTGTAGTAACCCAGTTCGGAGTTGCGCAGCACCGGCTCGGCCGCCAGCTCGGCGAGGGTGACCGGGCGGCCGATGGTCGGCGTTAGCACGCAGTCGAGGCCTTCCAGCGCCTGGTCGCACAGGGCTTTCAAGGCTTGCAGCCGATACTGCGCGCGGAAGGTTTGCACGCCACTCACCGCTGGGGCCTTGGCCAGCACCGCGCGAATCACCGGCAGCACCGCTTCCGGGTTTTGCTCCATCAAATCGCCGGCCACGCTGTAGCGCTCGGCCACCCATGGGCCTTCGTACAGCAGGCGGGCGGCTTCGAGGAACGGCGTCAGGTCCAGCTCCACCGATTCGCCGCCTATGGCTTTCAACTTATCGATGGCATCGCCGAACATCAGCGGACCTTCCGGGCAGCCAAAAAATTCCAGGTCCTGAGCGCGGGGTACGCCGAACCGGAACGGTCGCGGCGAGCCGAACGCCGAGCCGTCGTTCCACAGCGGGTTGGCGCGGCTGTAAGCGTCACGGGGATCGTGTTTGGCGGTCAACGCCAGCAATTGACTGGCCTCCCTCGCCGTGGCGGTGAAGGTGGTGACGCAATCCAGGGTGCGACAGGCCGGCACCACGCCTGTCGTTGAGAACAGACCTTTGGTGGCTTTCAAACCGACCAGATTATTCAACGCCGCTGGCACGCGGCCGGAGCCGGCGGTGTCGGTGCCCAGGGAAAAACTCGCCACGCCCAGCGCCACTGCCAGCGACGAACCGGCGCTGGAGCCGCCCGACGGATACTCCGGCAACACGCTGTTGCGGCACACGCCGTAAGGCGAGCGGCTGCCGTTGAGGCCGGTGGCGAACTGGTCGAGGTTGGTCTTGCCCAGCGGCACCGCGCCCAGCGCCAGCAATTGCTCGACCAGCGTCGACGAGCGCTCCGGCACATAGGCAAACGCCGGGCAGGCGGCGGTGGTCGGGATGCCCGCCAGGTCGATGTTGTCCTTGATCGCGAAGGGCACGCCGTACAGCGGCAGGCTGTCGATGTCGCGACCATCGAGAGCGGCGAGATACGGCTCGAGTTCTTCGACGCTGAGCAAGTGAATGAACAGGTGATAGTCCGGGTTCAGCGCTGCGGCTTTGTCGCGCAGGCTCAGCAGCAATTGCCGGGGCGTGGTGCTGCCGTCGCGGTAGGCCGAGCGCAGGGCGTCGAGTTGCAGATTGGGGGTCATCGCTTGATCCTTTTTCAATTGAGTTCAGTCGCGTTCCAGCACCACGACCCGTTGCCCGGCGCGAACCGCCGAACCCGGTTGCACACGGATGTCGCGCACCACACCGGCGACCGGCGCGAGCAGCGGGATTTCCATCTTCATCGATTCCAGAATCACCAGCACATCGCCCGCAGCGACCGTGCTACCGACCTCGACTTGCACCTGCCAGAGGTTGCCCGCGATGTGGCTGTCGACGCTCAATTGGCCGTCGCTGAGCGCCGCGTCTTCGCTTGGTTCGACCGGGGCTTCTTCGCTGTCGAAATGCGCCTGGCCGCTGGCGATCCAGCGCTCGCGCTCGGCGTTGAACGCGCCCTGTTGCTGCTGACGGAAGGCAGCGATGGTCTCGGCTTCCTGCGCAAGGAAGGCCTGGTAATCGGCGAGGTTCAACTGGCTGTGCTCGATGCTCAACTCGAATCGCCCCAGCGGGAAGTCGCGACGGATGCGCAGCAGTTCGTCAGCGCTGACCGGGTAAAAACGGATCTGATCGAAGAAACGCAGCAACCAGGGTTTGCCGTCGAACGCGGCGACTTTGCGGTAGCGGTTCCACATCTGCAGCGTGCGCCCGACGAACTGATAGCCGCCAGGCCCTTCCATGCCGTACACGCACATGTAGGCGCCGCCGATGCCCACCGAGTTCTCGGCAGTCCAGGTGCGCGCCGGGTTGTATTTAGTGGTGACCAGCCGATGCCGTGGGTCGAGCGGGGTGGCCACCGGGGCGCCGAGGTACACGTCGCCCAGGCCCATGACCAGGTAGCTGGCGTCGAACACCGTGCGCTGCACTTCATCGAGGTTCGGCAAATCGTTAATGCGCCGGATGAACTCCAGGTTGCTCGGGCACCAGGGCGCGTCTTTGCGCACCGTGGTCATGTATTTTTCGATCGCCAATTGGCACGCCGGGTCATCCCACGACAGCGGCAAATGGACGATGCGCGACGGCACTTGCAGGTCGCGGGCAGCACACACCGCGTCCCACTCACCGGCGACGATGCCGAGCAAATCCGCCAGCGGCAGTTGCTCGGGCTGGTAGTGCACTTGCAGCGAGCGAATGCCCGGCGTCAGATCGATCACGCCGTGCAGGTGTTTGCTTTCCAGCGCCTGCATCAGCGCGTGGGCGCGGAAGCGCAGGACCAGATCGAGTTCTGGCGCGCCGATTTCCAGCAGCAGGTGGGTATCGCCGGAGAGGCGCGCAATCAGGCGTGTATCGCCGTGACCCAGCTCCAACACCACGGGCGACACAAGAACCTGTGGGAGCTGGCTTGCCAGCGATGAAATTGATGCGGTGTCTGGCCGGGCCCCATCGCTAGCAAGCCAGCTCCCACAGGTATCCCATTTATGGGCAAGTGATCGGGCAGTCTTGAGGTCTACGGGCAGGAACTGCACTTTGTCGCCAGCCTTCAATTGCCCCAACTGCCAAAGGTCCGCCTCGATCACCGTCACCGGGCATACGAAGCCGCCGAGGCTGGGGCCGTCAGGGCCGAGGATCACCGGCATGTCGCCAGTGAAATCCACCGCGCCGATCGCATAGGGGTTGTCATGGATATTCGACGGATGCAGCCCGGCCTCGCCGCCGTCGGCGCGCACCCACTCTGGCTTCGGTCCGATCAGGCGCACGCCGGTGCGGCTGGAGTTGAAATGCACTTCCCATTGGGTGGCGAAGAAGGTCTCGATGTAGCGCTCAGTGAAGTATTCCGGTGCAGCGTGCGGCCCGTAGATCACTCGAATCTGCCGCACGGCGCCGAGTTCAGTTACGTTTTCCAGCACCTGACCGACGCTGCGATCAATCAAAGGCGCCAGGTGCAACACATCGCCAGCGCGCAATGCTCGGCCGCCATGGCCGCCAAACTGGCCGAGGGTGAAGGTGCTTTTGCTGCCCAGGTAATCCGGCACTTGCAGGCCGCCGCGCAGGCACAGGTAACTGCGCGCACCGGCCCCGGCGATGGTACCTATTGCCAGGGTGGTGCCGGCCGGGATCAGCAGCGCGGTGTTCATCGGCACCGGCGCGCCGTCCAGGGTCAGCGGGATGATCGCGCCGGTGACCGCCACCACCGCGTCGCAATTGAAGCGCAATAACGGCCCGCTCATGGTGATTTCCAGCGCGGCGGCGCCTTCTTCGTTGCCCAGCAAACGGTTGCCCAGGCGTAAGGCGCGGCTGTCCATCGGCCCCGACGGCGGCACGCCCACCGCCCAGTAACCGAGGCGTCCCGGATAGTCCTGGACGCTGGTCTGGGTGCCAGCGCTGAGCACTTCGAAGGTATCGGCCTGGTAGACCAGTGCTTCCAGGCAACGGGTCCACGGCTGGCCGCTGGCGAACGGCGTGTCGAGAAGGATTTGCCGCAGGTAATCGCGGTTGGTTTCCACGCCGTACAACAGGCTGTCGCCCAAGGCCTGGTGCAGATCGGCGCGGGCCTCTTCACGGCTTGGCGCCCAACTGATGAGTTTGGCCAGCATCGGGTCGAAGTACGGCGAGATCTCGCAACCGGCGTCGACCCAAGTGTCGATGCGCAGTTTCTGGCCATCGGCGGCGGGAAAATCGACTGCCGTCAACAGCCCCGGGCTCGGCTGGAAATCTCGGCCCGGGTCTTCCGCGTACAGCCGCGCCTGGATCGCATGGCCCACCGGTTTCAGGCCCTGGCGCAAGGTGCTCAAGGGTGGCAAATCACCGGCCGCCAGTTGCACCATCCAGCGCACCAGGTCCACGCCCCACACTTGCTCGGTAACGCCGTGCTCGACCTGCAAGCGCGTATTCACTTCGAGGAAATAGAAGCGCTGGTCTTCGCTGTCGAACACGAATTCCACGGTGCCGGCGCTGCGGTAATTCACCGCTTTCGCCAGTTTGATCGCCGCCGCGCACAGCTCGTCGGCCATGCCTTTGGGCAGGTTCGGCGCCGGGGTTTCTTCCAGCACTTTCTGGTTGCGCCGTTGCACCGAACAGTCGCGCACGCCGAGGGCGATCACTTCGCCGTGGCCGTCGCCGAACACCTGCACTTCGAGGTGCCGCGCACGCTGGATGTACTTCTCGATGAACACCCCGGCGTCGCTGAAATTGTTCTGTCCCAGGCGTTTCACCGCTTCGAAAGATTCACTCAATTCGCTGGCGCTACGGCACACGCGCATGCCGATGCCGCCACCGCCAGCCGTGCTTTTGAGCATCACCGGGTAACCGATTTGCTCACCGGCCAGCAGCGCGGCGTCGAGGCCCTCGAGCAACTCGGTGCCTTCGAGCATCGGCACGCTGTGTTGCTTGGCCAAGGCGCGGGCGGTGTGCTTAAGGCCGAACACCCGCAGTTGTTCCGGCGTCGGGCCGACGAAGGCAATGCCGGCCGCTTCGCAGGCTTCGGCAAACGCGGCGTTTTCCGAGAGGAAGCCGTAGCCCGGATGAATCGCCGTGGCGCCGGAGGCGTGGGCGATGGCGAGGATTTTTTCCACCGACAAATAAGTACCGGCGGCGGCGCCTTCGCCGAGGCTATGGGCTTCATCGGCGTGCAGGATGTGCAGGCTGGCGATGTCGGCTTCGGAGTACACCGCAACGCCCTTGACCTGCAGTTCGCGCAAGGTGCGCAGGATCCGGCAGGCAATGGCGCCACGGTTGGCGATCAACAGTTTTTCAAACATGGCATGACCCCTGAAGGGGATGCGGGCCGTCCCGCAGTTTTTCGATGAGCGCCGAGGTCGTCCAGGGCGGCAGAATCAATTTTCTTGAGAACACCCACAACCTTGTGGGAGCTGGCTTGCCAGCGATGGAGATGTGTCAGGCACCCTCAATGCCGGATGGTCCGGCCACATCGCGGGCAAGCCCGCTCCTAAAGGGTTCAGTGGCGGTCTTTGGGTTTGAGGCACTGCCCTGACCGCGCCTGGCACAGGGCAAACAACCAGCGCCGCAGCTTCGTGAGTTTCAGTTCCATACCAGCAGCTCCGCCGGGGTCGGGTTGTAGGCGTTGCACGGGTTGTTCAGTTGTGGGCAGTTGGAAATCAGCACGATCACGTCCATCTCGGCCCGCAGGTCGACGTATTTGCCCGGCGCGGAAATCCCGTCTTCGAAGGTCAGGCCGCCGTCGGCGGTGACCGGTACGTTCATGAAGAAATTGATGTTCGGCCCGATGTCGCCCTTGCCCAGTCGGCCGTCGTGCACGCAGGCGCGCAGGTAGTTGTCGCGGCAACTGTGCATGTAGCGTTTTTCCAGGGCGTAGCGCACGGTGTTGCTCTCTTGGGCGCAGGCGCCGCCGAGCGTGTCGTGGCGGCCGCAGGTGTCGGCGACGATGGTCAGCATCGGCTTGCCGAGGTTAGAAAACAGTACGCTGCCGGTGCTCAGGTACACGCTGTTCTGCCGGCGCAGGGTGCGCTGCACGTCGTAGCGTTCCTTCGGGTTGGCGACGCTGTAGAACAAAGTGTCGATGGCCTGGTTACCTTCCAGGTCGAGGATGCGCAGGGTCTGCCCGGCCTTGATCTCGGTCAACCAGGGTTCGCCGGCGGGAATGGTCGCGCGGTATACGGCGTTTTCCGGCTGTTTGTCGGTGGAGGCAGCGGTGGCGATAGCAAGTGACATGGCAGCAATCCTCAGGCGAACAAACGGTCGGTGTTGATAAAGCCGCGCTCGTTTTCCGGGCGCGAGGTGCGGCAGTGCTCGGCGACGCTGGCATCGGCGTTCATCCAGCTGAGCTTCAGCGGTTGTGGCGCGTAGTCCGGCGCCGGGTCCATCGGGTGTTGCAGGGCGGTGAGCACCACCAGGGTGTCCATCGGCGCGTACAACTCGATGTAGTCACCGGCCTTGGAATTGCCCTCGACGAAATGGAAACGCCCGGCGTCGTCGACGTTGACCCGGCTGAACAGGTTCAGGGTCATCAGCAGGTCGGACAGGCCCAGGCCCCACTTGCCCAGCTCCACCAGCAGGTTGTCAGTGCCGTTGCGGAAGAAGCCGTTGCGCAGTTCCTGATAGCGACCCTCGCCGTATTTTTCCGCGACTTCCTCAGCGCAGAGCACGCCGCCAAGACTGTCGCTCCAGCCGCAGGTGTCGGCGGTGATCGCGGCCAACACCCGGCCCATGTCCGAATACAGACAATGGCCGGCGGTGAGCTTGGCGGTGTGTTGGCACTTGAGGCTGTCGGGCAGGTTCAGTCGCTCGGTTTTTTCGTTGGCGTTGAGCAGCGTCAGGCTGACGTTGGCGCCGCCGCGCAGGTCGGTCAGGCGCAGCAGTTGGCCGCGCTTGAGCACGAAGGAACGGTGGCCGCCACCGAGCAACATTTCTTCGGCGAAGGGCGGGAACAGTTGGGTCGAATCGGTCATGTGAATACTCCTCTCAAGCAAGACGCAGGGTGCCGGCCAACGAGGCGGGCAGGGCGTCGACGGCAGCGCGGCTGACGCGGCGCTCGCTGTTCAATGGAATGTCGTAAGTGATGCGCGCGCCGTAGGCGCCGGGGGCGTGCGGGTCGACACGGACCTTGTCGAACACCAGCAAACGGGTGCCCAGGCTGAAGCCTTCCGACAGGTCGTGGGTGACCATGAACACCGTCAATTGGGTCTCGCGCCACAGCGCCAGCAGCAACCCGTGCATGTCTTTGCGAATGCCTGGGTCAAGGGCGCCGAAGGGTTCGTCGAGCAGCAACACCCGGGGCTTCATAATCAAGGCCTGGGCGATCGCCAGCCGTTGCTGCATGCCGCCGGACAACTGTGCCGGATACTTGTCCAGCGAATGGCCGAGGCCGACCTTGTGCAGCAACACCGCCGCCTGTTCCCGGGCATCTTTCTTGGCGCTGCCGAACAACCGCCCGAGCAGCGGCGAGCGCGGCAGTTCCAGGCCCAGCGCCACGTTGTCGAGCACCGTGAGGTGTGGGAACACCGAGTAGCGCTGGAACACCACGCCACGGCTGGCATCGGGCTCGTTGGCCAGCGGTTGGCCGTCGAGCAGGATCTCGCCGCGACTGGCTTTTTCCTGGCCGAGCAGCAGGCGCAGGAAGGTCGATTTGCCGCAACCGGACGCCCCGACCAGGGTGCAGAACTCGCCCTCGTTGACGTGCAGGTTCAGACCTTCAAGCACCACTTGGTCGGCGTATTGCTGCCACACGTTCTTTACCGTGATGAAGCTCATTTGGCGGCCCCTTCGTACCAGGGAAAGGCCCGGCGAGTCAGGTATTTCAAGCCCCAGTCCATCAGCCAGGCGAGCAGGGTGATCCACACCACATAGGGCAGGATGACGTCCATCGCCAGGTAACGACGCACCAGGAAGATCCGATAACCCAAGCCGTCGGTGGAGGCGATGGCCTCGGCGGCGATCAAAAACAGCCACGCCGAACCGAGCATCAGCCGCAGCGAGATCAGCAGCCGTGGCAGCAATTGCGGCAGTACCACCCGCAGCATCAGGGTCCAAGTCGAGGCGCCGAGGGTTTGCGCCTTGATCAGCAGCTCCACGGGGATTTCCCGGGCGCGCTGTTCCAGATCCCGCGCCAGGCACGGAGTGATGCCAATGACGATCAGCATCACTTTCGACAACTCCCCCAGCCCGAAGACGATGAACAGAATCGGCAGGATCGCCAGCGGCGGCACCATCGACAGCACCGTCAGCAACGGCGACAACGGCGCGCCGAACAGCGGCAGCGTGCCGGCGGCGATGCCCAGGCACAGGCCGGCCAGCGCGCTGATGCCCAGGCCGATGGCCAGGCGTCGCAGGCTGGACGCCGTGTCTTGCCACAGCAGGTATTCGCCGGTGCGGCTGTCGGCGTTGAAGGCCAGGCGTTTCACCGCATCGGTCATTTGCACGGCGCTGGGCAGCAGCTTGTCGTTGGGGTTTTCCGTCAGGCGCTCGGCCGAGCCCATGAAGTAGGCCAGCAGCAGCAACGCGAACGGCAGGATCACCAACAACAGGCGACTCGGACGGTCCGGGTGGCGATTGATCAGGCGCATGGCCAGTCCTCCGGTTTACAGCTTGGCGTCGGCGGCCATCTGCACGTAGCTCGGGTCGAAGCGCAGCTTGAGGTTGCCCTTGTCACCGCTGGTCACGCCATTGGCGAAGGCCATGCCCACGGCGCTGGTGTCCTTCGCGCCTTCACCCAGCAGACCGTGCTGGAAGGAGAACTCGGCAACCTTGCGCATGGTGTCCGGCAGTTGCTTGCTGGTGGCGAATGCCAGGGCTTCGGCCGGGGTGGCGAACAGCTTGGTGGTGTCGAGTTGTGCCTGGAAACCGGCGAGGTCGGTGCCCGAGGCCTTGGCCATATGCTCGAGCGCGCTTTTGCTGGCGGCGTTCTTGGCGTTCATCAGCGCCACCACTTCAAACCAGGCGCCGGTCAGGGCTTTGCCCAGGGCCGGGTTGTCTTTGAGGGTCTGGGTGTTGACCACCATCATGTCCATGATCTCGCCAGGGATCTGGCTGGAATTGAACACTTCAGTCACGCCGGGCTTGGCCTTGATGTCCGAAAGCATCGGGTTCCAGGTGGTGACGGCGTTGACTTGATCGGTGTTGAAAGCGGCGGAAATGTCGGCGTCGGAGGTGTTGACCACTTTCAGGTCTTTCTCGGTCAGGTCGGCGGATTCCAGCGCCCGCGCCAGCAGGTAATGGGAGACGGAGAGCTCTACCAGGTTGATGTCCATGCCTTTGAGATCGGCGACTTTCTTGCCTTCGCCCTTGATCACTACGCCGTCGTTGCCATTGGAGAAATCGCTGACGATCAGCGCGGTGCTGTCAACGCCGCCGGCGGCCGGGATGGTCAGCGCGTCCATGTTGGTCATGGTGCAGCCGTCGAACTGGCCAGCGGTGTATTGGTTGATCGACTCGACGTAGTCGTTGAGCTGCACGACATCGATTTTGATCCCGTACTTTTTCGCCCATTTGTCGACGATGCCTTGGCTGCCGGCGTATTCCCACGGCATCCAGCCGGCGTAAATGGTCCAGCAGACGTTGAAATGGTCTTTTTGTGCCGCTTGGGAAGAGAGGCTGACGAGGGCCGCGAAAGAAGCGGCGAGCAGGGCGGGTAAACGAAGCTTGAGCATGGGTGGTTCTCCAGTTGATCAAGGGCGGACAGGAGGCAACGCGGCACCGTGTACGGTGGCTTGTCTCCCGGGCTTTTGTCCCGCCGTGTAACCTCAACTGGAGGTCGCCAACTCTCGGACCAGCCACTCGCTTTCGCGAGCCGGAACCCTAGTCGGCCATTGCAAATTGTGGTGCCGCGAACCTGTGATGACTCCTGCACGCTTTAACTTAAGCGAGAGCCGTGCCAAGTCGGCGGGAGCGGTCTGCACAGGGGGCTTGGGCGATTACGCCGAGTGACAGAGCAGAAAATGCGCCTTGTGATGGTGCGTGGTTGCACCGCGATGGTTCGCGCTCAGTCGAACGAGCAGTACCGAGCACGTGACAAAGCTTTCATAAATCACTTGTTTCAACTTGTTGCAGGAACGCACCAGATTCTGAAAGTGCTGTCAGATAACTCGTCAGTCACCGTAAAAGACTGTCGCCTGCCAGCGTCGCTGGTTTGGCTCGCTCGCGGTCCAGGAGGCCGCCATGTATCGTCGAATTCTTCTACTGGTTGTAATGGGTTGGTCCTTGGCAGGATGCGTACCTTATTCCTACGGAGACGGAGGCAGTTACTACAGTTCCCAGGTGTATACCTCACCGGCGCCAGCCTACTATTCTGGCGGCGGCGGGTATTACAGCGGCGGCAGCAACTACTATTCCGCCCCGCGTTACTACCAGGCGCAACCGCGCTATTACCAGTCGGCTCCCCGCTATTACTCGGCGCCGCGCTATTACCAACCGGCGCCACGGCACTATCAGAGCCGTGGCTGGCAAGGGCACGACCGGGGCCGCTGGGACAATGATCGTCGCGGCGGCTGGAACAATGACCACCGAGGCCGTGGCGGTCGCGACCACCACAGCAATCGCGGCGATCGCGGTGGCCGTGGCGACCACGGTGGACGTGGCGGTCGCTGGTAAAACTCAGGCGGCACTCAAAAAAAAGCGGCGCATTCAGCGCCGCTTTTTTGTGCCCGAGATTCAGTACTCCGACAAGTCCGCCAACGGATGCCGGCCTTCCCAGGCCTTGTGGAAATGCGCTTCGACCACCGCCTCCGGCACCGCATTAATGTCGGGCCAGTGCCAGTGTGGTTTCTGATCCTTGTCGATCAAACGTGCGCGCACCCCTTCACTGAATTCCGGATGCCGGCAGCAATTGAGACTCAGGGTGTATTCCATCTGGAAAACCTGCGCCAGCGACAAATGCCGCGCCCGCACGATCTGTTCCCAGACCAGGTGCGCAGTCAGCGGCGAGCCTTCGCTCATGGTCTTCGCCGCGCGCGCCAGCAACGGATCGGCATGCTCGCGGCACAGGCTCAGCGCCCGCCAGGCACAGCGCACATCGCTGACGTCCAGCAGTTCGTCGATCTGCTGACGGCGCGGCAGCCACTGGGCTTGCGGCATTTGCTCCAGCGCTTCCTGTTGCAGGGCCTTGAGCAGGCTGTTGAGCTGCATCGCGGTCTGTTCCTGCCAGTTCAGTTGCAGCAGGCCCTCGATCAGCGCTTCCTGTTGATCGTCGAGCAAAAAACGGTCGGCGAGGTTGAGGTCGATGGCATCGCGCCCGTTCATGTGCGCGCCGGTCAGGCCGAGAAACAAGCCGAGCTTGCCGGGCAGCCGCGACAGAAACCAACTGGCGCCAACGTCCGGGTACAAGCCGATGGTGATTTCCGGCATCGCCAGGCGGCTGCTCGGCGTGACAACCCGGATATTCGCCCCTTGCAACAGGCCCATGCCGCCGCCGAGCACGTAACCGTGGCCCCAGGCGATCAACGGTTTGGGGTAGGTGTGCAGGTGAAAGTCCAGACGGTATTCGGCGGCGAAGAACTGCGCGGCCAGCGGTGGCACTTCGCCGGGATGAGCGCGACAGGCCTCCACCAGGCTGCGCACTTCGCCACCGGCGCAAAATGCCTTGGCGCCATTGCCGCGCAGCAGCACGCAGACGATTTGCGGGTCCCGGGCCCAGGCACCGAGTTGGTCGCTCAGCGCGTTGATCATCGGCAGCGACAGGGCATTCAGGGAGTGTTCGGCGTCCAGGCTGGCAATGCCGAGGCGGGCGCCGTCTGTGCCGGTCAGTTCTTCGAAGTGCAGATTCATCGTGACCTCGATCGGGAAAATGAGCGTTCAGTATGATCGCAATATAGGAAAGTGCCGGATCGGCGTCAGATCAATTGACAAGGCCCATAGGGTTTCCTAGGGTTCGCCCCATTGTTTTTACCGGGTATGACCATGACTGCCGACGACCGTATCAAACTCGAACCGAGCTGGAAGGAGGCACTGCGTGCTGAGTTCGACCAGCCGTACATGGCAGAGTTGCGCCGCTTTTTGCAGCAGGAGCGGGCGGCCGGCAAGGAGATCTACCCGCCAGGCCCACTGATTTTCAACGCGCTCAACTCGACACCGCTGGCTAAGGTAAAAGTAGTGATCCTTGGCCAGGACCCGTACCACGGCCCTGGCCAGGCCCACGGCTTGTGCTTCTCGGTGCAACCGGGCGTACCGGCGCCCCCGTCGCTGGTCAACATCTATAAAGAGTTGAAGCGCGATCTGAACATCGACATCCCCAACCACGGCTACCTGCAAAGCTGGGCCGATCAGGGCGTGCTGCTGCTCAACACCACCATGACCGTCGAGCGCGCCAACGCCAATGCGCACAAGGACAAGGGCTGGCAGTTCTTTACCGACCGGATCATCGAAGTGGTCAGCGCCCATCAGCCACATTTGGTGTTCATGCTGTGGGGCGCCCATGCCCAGAGCAAACAGAAACTGATCGACGCCAGCAAACACCTGGTCCTGACCTCGGTGCACCCGTCGCCGCTGTCCGCCTATCGCGGCTTCCTCGGCTGCGGGCACTTCGGTCGCACCAACAAGTTTCTCGAGCAGAACGGCGAAACGCCGATCGAGTGGCGCTTGCCGCCGGTTTGACGGACTGACCTTGCGGACCCATCGGGAGCGAGCCCGGTCCCCCAGGTTTGGCGTCGTTCGAAAAAAGTGTATCCGGCGCGGTCACTGTGGGAGCGGGCTTGCCCGCGATGCAGTCGACTCGGTCTTACTCGGGATTCCGGTTCCAATACTTGAACAACGGCTCCGCCAGAAACAGCACGAACAACAGCCGCATCACCTGCATCGCCGTCACCAGGGGCACCGAGAGTTGCAGGGTTTCGGCGGTCAGGCTCATTTCGGCGATGCCGCCGGGCATCATGCCCAGGGTCAGCGAGCGCAAATCGAGATGGGTCAGGGCGCTCAGACCGAGCGCGGCGAGGGTGGCGATCAGCATGGTCAGCACCGTGCCGATCAGCGTCCGGCCCATGAACGACGGGGCCCGACGGAAGAACTGCCGATTGAAGTGACAGCCCAGGCCGCTGCCGATCAGCCATTGGCCGATCTGGCTACCGCCGTGGGGCAGGGCGATGTGCAGGTCCCAGCCGATGCTGACAGCGGCGCTCACCAGCAACGGCCCGAACAACCACGGATTAGGTTGCCGCAGACGCTCCCAGCCCCAGGCGAGCAAAGCGCCGGCCGGGAACAGCAGCGCCAGCCACCACCAGTTGACTTCGGTGGCGTGTGTCAGCGGTGCGCCGTCCCCGAGCAAATACTTGAACGCCGCCGGCACACACAGCACCACCACCAGCACCCGCAGACTTTGCCCCGCCGCCACGCGGCTGAGCACCGCGCCGTTGCGCGCGCCAAGGTTGACCATCTCGCCGGAGCCGCCCGGCATGCTGGAGAAAAACGCGGTGGCGCGGTCTTCACCGGTGCGGCGCATCAGCCACACCCCGACCACGCTGGACACGCTGGTGACCAGCGCGCCGAAAAAGATCAGCCCGAAATGGCTGAGGACCTGCTCCATCACCACCGGGGTGAAGTGCAGGCCGATACCGATACCAACGATCCACTGGCCGCACTTGCGGCCGCCAGGGATTTCCGCCAATTGCCAGGGAGTGAGGCAGCGCACCAGGATGATCGCCAGTAACGAGCCGACCATCCAGGGCAGCGGCCAGCCGACCAGGCTGGCGAGGTAACCGCCGAGTGCACCCACCAGCGGTGTTCCCCACCAGGTTTTGAAAGGCCGGTCAGACATCGGCAATAGCGCGCCTTGCAATCGAACGTTTGCGCCAGATGCGCAGGATCGGCATCAACAGCATGACGGCGGTCAGTACCCAGACACCGAAGGTGATCGGGCTCGACCAGAGAATTTCCAGCGCACCGTTTGAGATCGACAACGCACGACGCAGGTTCTGCTCCATCAGGCCGCCGAGGATAAAGCCCAGTAACACCGGCGACAACGGGAAGTCGAGCTTGCGCAGGATGTAGCCGAAGATGCCGATGCCGACCATCAGGAACAGGTCGAAGGTGGTGGCGTGCACCGCGTAGACGCCGATCCCGGTAATGATCGCAATCACCGGCACCAGCGCCCAGTTCGGCACGGCGAGGATACGGGTGAAGATGCGGATCATCGGGATGTTGAGGATCACCAGCATGATGTTGGCGATGAACAACGACGCGATCAGGCCCCAGACGATGTCCGGTTGCTGTTGGAACAGCAGCGGGCCAGGGGTGATGTTGTACAGCGACAGCGCGCCGATCATCACCGCAGTGGTGCCCGAACCTGGAACGCCAAGGGTCAGCATCGGCACCAGCGCACCGCAGGCCGAAGCACCGATGGCGGTTTCCGGCGCGGCCAGGCCACGAGCGTCGCCCTGGCCGAATTTGCCGCCTGCACCAGCGATGCGTTTCTCGGTCATGTAGGCCACGGCACTGGCCAGCGTCGCGCCAGCACCCGGCAACACGCCCATGATAAACCCGAGCAGGCCGCAACGAATGTTCACTACGAACACCGACGAAGCTTCCTTGAGGTTGAACATCATCCGCCCGGTGGCTTTCACCGCTTCCTGGCCGCGATGGGTTTTCTCCAGCAGCAAGAGGATTTCACTGACCGAGAACAGGCCCAGCACCAGCACCACGAACTGAATGCCGTCGGTCAGGTGAATGTTGTCCCCGGTAAAACGGTAGACGCCGCTGTTGGCGTCGATGCCGACGGTGGACAGGAACAGCCCGATCAACGCCGCGATAAAGGTCTTCAG
Organism: Pseudomonas rhizozeae; assembly: GCF_031583775.1. Lineage (NCBI taxonomy): Bacteria > Pseudomonadati > Pseudomonadota > Gammaproteobacteria > Pseudomonadales > Pseudomonadaceae > Pseudomonas > Pseudomonas rhizozeae. The sequence goes on along the minus strand of NZ_JAVLSB010000072.1, from coordinate 95,068 downwards.
CGGTCGATCACCGGCCATCCCGCCCAGGCAGACAATCGCGAACACCATCAGCACGAAGTATTCCGCCGGGCCGAAGGCAATCGCCCATTTCGCCAGCAGCGGGGCGAACAGCACCATGCCGCAGGTGGCGATGAACGCGCCGATGAACGAGCTCCAGGCCGACAGCGACAACGCCACGCCCGCCAGACCCTGGCGGGCCATCGGGTAGCCGTCGAGGGTGGTCATCACGGTCGACGCTTCGCCGGGAATGTTCAGCAGGATCGAGCTGATTCGCCCGCCGTATTCGCAGCCCAGGTACACCGCCGCCAGCAGGATCAGCGCCGATTCCGGTGGCAGGCCAAGGGCGAAAGCGATGGGAATCAGCAACGCCACGCCGTTGATCGGTCCCAGGCCCGGCAGCAGGCCGACCACGGTGCCGATCAAGGTGCCGATCAATGCGGTGATCAAGTTGTACGGGCTCAGCGCAACGCCGAAGCCCTGGCCCAAGTAGCCAAGAGTATCCATATCAGTTCTCCAGAACGTCGAGCAGCCCGAGGGGCAGCGGCACGTCCATCAACTTGTCGAACAGCACGTACAAGCCGATGCTCATCAGGGTGGTCACGACGATGCTCGGCCACCAGCGGCCGCCGTACAGGCGCGCCATGGGAATGCCGATCAGCATGCTGCTGAGGATGAACCCGAGGGGCTCGAACAGGCCGGCGAAAATCAGCAGCAAGACGATGCAAATACCGATCTTGGTCAGGGTTTCACGGTCCAGGGGTGGTTCGTCTTCGCTGTGCTTGATCGCCGTTGGACGGAAGATCATGTACAGCAGCGCCAGGCCCATCAGCCCGAGCATCAGCAACGGAAACGCCCGAGGGCCCACTGGTTCGTAGGAAAAAGCCGCCTGATACGGCCACGCCATCAGTGCCAGACCGGCACAGGCCAGCAATAGCACCGAGGCGAAAATGCGTTGTAAAAGCATGAACAACTCCTTGGCGACGCCCGGTGAAAGACGCCGCCGCAAGAACCGGGGCGATTACTGGATCAGGCCAAATTCCTTCGCCAGCGTTTTGTAATCGGCGACCTGCTTCTTCACGTAGGTGTCGAGTTCCGGACCGGTCATGGCAAACGGGAACAGCTCACGCTGATCGCGCAGCTTGGCGAATTCTTCCGAGGCCAGCAGTTTGTCGAAGGCTTCTTTCCACCAGGCGTAGTCTTCATCGCTGACCTTTGGCCCGAGGTAGAAGCCGCGCACCACCGGCCAGACAATGTCGTAGCCCTGCTCTTTGGCGGTCGGAATGTCTTTCATTTCCGGCTCGTCCAGGCGCTTGTCGGCGAATACCGCCAGCAGGCGCATGTCGCCGCTCTGGATGTGCGGCATGGAGTCGGAAATGTCGGTGCTGCCCACTTGAATGTGGCCACCGAGCAGGGCGGTGGCGATTTCGCCGCCACCTTCGAGGGCAACGTAACGCAGGTCGCGCGGGTTGATCCCGGCGGCCTTGGCGATCAGCGCGGTTTGCATCCAGTCTTGGCTGCCGACGGTGCCGCCGGAACCGATCACCACTTTGCTCGGATCTTTCTTCAAAGCCTGAACAAGATCATCGAGCGTCTTGTAGGGCGAATCGCTTTTCACCGCGATGGCGCCGTAACTGGTGCCCACAGCGGCGAGCCAGCGCACGTTGGTTTCATCGAAACGCCCGAACTTGCCTTGCGCCAGGTTCAGCAACGAACCGCTGGACCAGGCCACCAGGGTCCCGGCATCCGCTGGACGTTGGGCCACCACCGCGTTGTACGCCACCGCGCCGACACCGCCGGGCATGTAGGTCACGCGCATCGGCTTGCTCAGCAGTTTTTCGTTAACCAGAGCGCTTTGGGCCAGTTTGCAGGTCAGGTCGAAGCCGCCGCCGGGGGAAGCCGGGGCGATGCATTCCGGGCGCTTGGGCTCAGCGGCAGCCAGCAGTTGCCCGGCAAACATCAGGCAGCCAGCGGCAAGGGCGAAACGGCGAAGTGGTCGGTTCATGGGTGTCTCCACGGGAGTTATTGTTTTTGGGGATGAGTCAGAAGCAGCGGGTTTACGCGGTGCTGTCGGGGGGTGTCAGCCTGAACGACGAACAGCCGGCGACAGCGCTGGCGAGCGTAAACGGGAAAGATCGGGGGAATGGATGCAGCGGACAAGCCGGTCGCTGTGTGGACAGCATGGCGCAGTACCTCGGTTATTGTTCTTATTGGCGAAAACGCTTCGTGGCGTTTTTCGGGAGCTACAGTTTCAAAGCGGTGGCCGAGCATGCCGGGCAGGCGCAATCGGACCTGGGCCGACTGTAACGGCCGAACCTTTCACTAACCTTTCATCGGCCTTTCAATCCGGTTTTCACGGTTTACGGGCTTCACAGTGGCGGTGGCGGCTGTAAACTCCGCGCCAAAGAATGGCGCCGACCCTTCCTGAATGAGGTAACGATCCATGCGTGTCCTGCTCGTCGAAGACCATTTGCAGTTGGCGGAAAGTGTCGCCCAGGCGCTTAAAAGCACCGGTCTGACGGTGGACGTGCTGCACGATGGCGTGGCGGCGGACCTGGCCTTGAGCAGCGAGGAATACGCGGTGGCAGTGCTCGATGTCGGCCTGCCGCGCATGGACGGCTTTGAAGTGCTGGCGCGCCTGCGCGCGCGGGGCAAGACCTTGCCGGTGCTGATGCTCACGGCCCGCAGCGATGTCAAGGATCGGGTGCACGGCCTTAACCTCGGTGCCGACGATTATTTGGCCAAGCCCTTCGAACTCACCGAGCTCGAAGCACGGGTCAAAGCCCTGTTGCGCCGCAGCGTGCTCGGCGGTGAACGGCAGCAGCGCTGCGGCGCATTGGCCTACGACCTCGACACCCGGCGTTTCACCCTCGGCGACGAATTGCTGACGTTGACCTCTCGCGAACAAGCGGTGCTCGAAGCCTTGATCGCCCGTCCTGGTCGGGTGATGAGCAAGGAGCAACTGGCAGCCCAGGTGTTCGGCCTCGACGAAGAAGCCAGCCCGGATGCCATCGAAATCTATGTCCACCGCTTGCGCAAGAAGCTCGATGGCCAGGCCGTGGCGATCGTGACCTTCCGTGGCCTCGGCTACTTGCTGGAAAGCCGCGATGCATAAGCCCAGCAGCCTGCGCTGGGGGTTGCTGTGGAACCTCGCGTTGCTGCTCGTGGTGTTAATGCTGGCCAGCGGTTTGAGCGCGTACTGGAACGGCCGCGAGGCCGCCGATACCGCGTATGACCGGACTTTGCTGGCCTCGGCGCGAACCATCGCCGCCGGGTTGTCTCAACGGGACGGCAGCCTCAGCGCCGACGTGCCCTACGTGGCCCTCGATACCTTTGCCTACGACAGCGCCGGGCGGATCTTCTACCTGGTCAACGACATCAATCAGAAGCTGATTTCCGGCTACGAAAACCTCCCCGGTCCGCCGCTGGGCACGCCGCGCACCGATGACTATCCAGCGCTCGCACGCTTCTACGACGCGACGTATCAGGGCCAGAACGTGCGAGTGGTCAGTCTGCTCAAAGCAGTCAGCGAGCCAAACATGAACGGCATGGCAGAGATCCGCGTCGCCGAAACCGACGAAGCGCGGGTCAAACTGGCGCGCAGCCTGGCCGCTGATACCTTGCTGCGTCTCGGCATGCTGGCGGTGGGCGCGTTGATGTTGGTGTGGTTTGCCGTGAGCGCGGCGCTGCGTCCGCTGGAGCGTTTGCGCACGGCGGTGGAGGAGCGCCAGTCCGATGATTTGCGACCGTTGCCACTGGTAGAGGTGCAGCGCGAGTTGTGGCCGCTGGTACAAGCGTTGAACCACTTTACCGAACGCTTGCGTGGCCAGTTCGAGCGCCAGGCGCAATTCATTGCCGACGCCGCCCATGAGTTACGCACACCGCTGGCGGCGCTCAAGGCGCGGCTGGAACTGGGCTTGCGTTCCACCGAGCCGCAGACCTGGCGCAGTACCCTGGAATCGTCGGCGCAAGGCACCGATCGCTTGACGCACTTGGCCAATCAATTGCTGTCGCTGGCACGGGTGGAAAACGGCGCACGGGCCATCGCCGAGGGCGGTGCGCAGTTGCTCGATCTGAGCCAATTGGCCCGCGAGCTGGGCATGGCGATGGCGCCGCTGGCCCATGCCCGTGGCGTGGCGCTGGCGCTGGAAGCGGACGAACCGGTTTGGCTGCGGGGCGAGCCGACCTTGCTCAACGAGTTACTCAGCAACCTGGTGGACAACGCCCTGGCGCACACGCCGCACGGCGGCAATGTGATCCTGCGGGTCAAGGCGCCGGCGGTGCTGGAGGTCGAGGATGACGGGCCGGGTATTCCCTACGAAGAACGGGACCGGGTGTTCGAACGCTTCTACCGGCGCAACCAGCAGGTGGCCGGTTCGGGACTGGGCCTGGCGATCGTCGGCGAAATCTGCCGCGCGCACCTGGCGCAGATCAGCCTGCATGACGGCGCCGAGTCGGGTTTGAAGGTGCGGGTGAGTTTTGTCGCGGGGTGACGGCCAGCGTCAGTAAAACATCGACCGCGACTCTTCGAGGTCGGCGCACATGGCTTTGTTCTCGGGGTCGATTTTCAGCTTCTTGAACGCAGGGACGCTGAACGCGTCAATGCGGCTCAACGGGTGATCGCTGTCCTTGTAGCAATACAGGCACGCCACCTGAACCACATCGATGTAATCGAGCTTGGCCGATTCGCGGGTGAAATCCAGATACTGTCCCGGCAGTTTCGACAGCTTCTCGGGAAACTCCCAGCCGCTGAGCAGTTTGTCGCCGAGCAACGGGTGGATGCTGTCGATGACGTGGTTGAGGCTGACGGGATCGGCGAGCAGTTCGTAATGATCTTCGGCGTAGGTCAGGATCGGCAGCACGCCAATCTGATGGACCAAGCCGCCCAGCGCCGCTTGATCCGGTTTCAGCGTGGTGTACCTGCGGCACAAGGCGTAGCTGATGCCGGCGATTTCCAGGCTGCGGCGCCAGACTTCACGCATCTTTTGCTCCACCACTTCGGAGCGGGCGTGGAAAATCTGTTCCATGACCAAGCCAATCGCCAGATTGCTGCTGTAGTTGATGCCCAGGCGCGTGATGGCGGTGTGCAGGTCGGTGACTTCCTGGGTAGCACGCAGTAACGGGCTGTTCACCACTTTGATCAGGCGCGCGGTCAATGCGGTGTCGCGGCCGATCACTTTGCTCAAATCACTGACACTGATCTCCGGGTCTTCAGCCGCACGGCGAATCTGCAGGGCGACTTCCGGTAATGTCGGCAGAACCAGGTCATCGTTATCGATGGCCTCAACCAAATCCCGTTGGACCTTTTCCGCCAGCTCAATCATGAATGTTCTCTAGGGTCTTGCGATGGAGTACGGCGATCAACGCTGGATTTCGCGGTCGCGATCCAGGGCGTAAGGCAGGTCGAGCAGTTGCAGCCCCGGACCTTCCAGCGCGCCCAGATGCAGGCTGCCACCCTCTGCTGCTTCGGCTTGCAGCACGGCCAGGAGTTCAATGGTTTTTTCCGCCCGTGCGGCGATCACCACTTCGCCGATCGAGCTGCCATGGTTGGGGGAAAACAGCGGGGTGCCGGGCTCCGGCACATCGTCGGTCGCCAGTTGCAAGCGATACAGGCGCCGCTTGAGTTTGCCCAGGTATTGCATGCGCGCGACGATTTCCTGGCCGGTGTAGCAGCCTTTCTTGAAACTCACCCCGCCCACCGCTTGCAAATTGAGCATCTGCGGGATGAACAGCTCACGGGTGGCCGGCATGACCTGGCCGATGCCAGCGCGGATCTGCCCCAGCAGCCATTGGTTGAGCGACCCTTCCGGCAACTGCGCGGCCAGGTTGGCTTTGATGGTCTCGGTTTGATCGGCCGGCGCCCACAGCTCGGCACGCTCGGGGGAGACGCGAATCGCGATGAGCTGTTCGTGGCGCGCCACGCTGTCGGTGTCGGCTGGCAGCGTCAGGCCCAGGCTGGCGAGCACGGCATCGCTGTGGGCCACACCGAAGCGCACCCAGGCAGCGCTTTCATCAGTGAGTTTGGATTTGGAGAACACTGCGTATTTTTTCAGGTCCGCCAATTGCGCTTCGAGCAGCTCGCTGGCCATGGCCAGCAGCACGCCGTCACCTTGCAGCAGAATGCGGAAGCTCGACTGCATGCGACCTTTTTGCGTGCAACGGGCGCCGAGGCTCGATTGCGTGTCGCTGAGGTAGTTGAGGTTGCAGGTCAGTTGGCCTTGCAGGAATTTGCCAGCATCGACGCCGCGTACTGCCAGTACGCCTTCGTGAGACAGGGTGCAGAAAAAAGCAGAATCGGCCATGGGTCATCGCAGGATCGAAAAAAGTATGGGGCACATCATAAGGGGGCGCCCCTGAAATGGGTAGTTCACAAAGGATCGGTGGTGCCCGACCAAAGCCGACTGTTCGACCCGGCGCGGGGCTGTATACTTGCGGCCTATTTGAGGAGCGCTCCATGGTCGAAGATGTTGAACTGAACCGCCTCTACTGGCACAGCCGCCGCGGCATGCTTGAGCTTGACGTGTTGCTGGTGCCGTTCGTGAAAGAGGTTTATCCGCACTTGAACCAGGTCGATCGCGACTGCTACGTCCGGTTACTGGAGTGTGAAGATCAGGACATGTTTGGCTGGTTCATGGAACGCGCTGAGTCGCAAGACCCTGAACTGCAACGCATGGTTCGCATGATTCTGGACCGTGTTCAGCCCAAGTAACGCGTTCGAATGCCGCTGGCATGCCTCGCGGCAGTTGCTGGTGGCGTACGTATTGGCCCAGGCATTCGCTCTGGGTTCTTTGTTTCTGCTGTCTATTCCTGCGTGGGCCGGCCTGATCGGCGCGTTGTGTTGCCTGGCGCATGCTGCCTGGGCCTTGCCGCGTCAGGTGCTGCTGACGCATCCGCGTGCCTTCAGCGGGTTGCGTCGCGATGGCGAGGGTTGGCAACTGTGGAATCAGGCCGATGGATGGCAAGCGGTGCAACTGCGCCCGGATAGCCTAGCGCTGCCGCTGATCGTGGTGCTGCGTTTCCGTTTGCGCGGCGAACGGCGGATCAGGGCGATCTGCGTGCCGCGGGATTCGCAGGCGGCGGAGGTGCACCGCCGCCTGCGGGTGCGGCTCAAGTTCAGTCGGCGTAGGTGGGCGGCACCAGAATAGTGTCGACCGCCACCGGCAGCATGTCCGGATAATCCAAGGTGTAGTGCAAGCCCCGGCTCTCCTTGCGCTCCATCGCTGAGCAAATCATCAACTCTGCCACTTGCGCCAGGTTGCGCAGCTCGATCAGGTCGCGGCTGACTTTGTAGTTGCTGTAGAACTCATCGATTTCGTCCAGCAGCAAACGCACCCGGTGCTGCGCCCGTTGCAGGCGTTTGTTGGTGCGCACGATGCCGACGTAGTCCCACATGAAGCGCCGCAGCTCGTCCCAGTTGTGCGCGATGATCACGTCCTCGTCCGAGTCCGTCACCTGGCTGGCATCCCAGACGGGCAGGGCGATGGGGATCGACACCTGCGGTAATTGCTCAAGGATGTCTGCCGCCGCCGAGCGGGCGTAGACGAAGCATTCCAGCAGCGAATTGCTGGCCATGCGGTTGGCGCCGTGCAGGCCGGTGAAGCTGGTTTCGCCAATGGCGTACAGCCCCGGCACGTCGGTGCGGCCCTGTTGGTCGACCACCACGCCGCCGCAGGTGTAATGCGCGGCCGGGACCACCGGAATAGGCTGTTTGGTGATGTCGATGGAGAATTCCAGGCAGCGTTCGTACACCGTCGGGAAATGGCTTTTGATAAAGGCTTCAGGCTTGTGGCTGATGTCCAGGTAGACGCAGTCGATGCCCAGGCGCTTCATTTCATGGTCGATGGCACGGGCGACGATGTCCCGCGGGGCTAGTTCGGCGCGGGGGTCGAACCGTTCCATGAAGCGTTCGCCGTTGGGCAACTTGAGGTGCGCACCTTCACCGCGCAAGGCTTCCGTCACCAAGAAGCTTTTGGCTTGCGGGTGGTAAAGGCAGGTCGGGTGGAATTGATTGAATTCCAGGTTCGCCACGCGACAGCCCGAGCGCCAGGCCATGGCAATGCCATCGCCACAGGCGCCGTCGGGGTTGCTGGTGTACAGATAGACTTTGGCCGCGCCACCGGACGCGAGAATCACGAATCGCGCACCGTAGGTGTCGACTTCGCCGGTGCTGCGATTGAGCACGTAGGCACCGAGGCAGCGGTCGCCTCCCAAGCCGAGGCGTTTTTCAGTGATCAGATCGATTGCGACCCGCTGTTCGAGCAATTCAATGTTCGGACGTTGTTTGGCTTGGTCGAGCAGCGTGCGGAAGATCGCGGCGCCGGTGGCATCGGCGGCATGAATAATGCGCCGATGGCTGTGGCCGCCTTCGCGGGTGAGGTGGAATTCGAAACCACCGTCTTCGGTACCGGATTGCTCATCGCGGGTGAAGGGCACGCCTTGGTCGATTAGCCATTGGATCGCTTCTTTGCTGTGCTCGACCGTGAATCGCACCGCGTCTTCATGGCACAAACCGCCACCGGCATTGAGGGTGTCCTCGACGTGGGACTCGACGGTGTCGGTGTCATCCAGTACCGCCGCGACGCCGCCCTGGGCCCAGAATGTCGAGCCGTTGGCCAGATCGCCTTTGCTTAATACTGCAATGCGCAAATCCCCCGGGAGGGTCAGCGCCAGACTCAGGCCGGCAGCGCCGCTGCCGATTACCAGAACATCGTGTTGAAACTGTTGGCTCATTTCAGGATTCCGCTCAAAGCGACCCAAGACGGGGGTAGCGCAAGACACCTTGATCGAAGGGTCAAGTCAGCCACACAGCCCACTAGTATATAGAGGGGGGGAGCGGCACAATAGCCGGGCTCACATGGCATTGTGAAACTACCGTGGCGGAAAAGGCTCAACGGTTCGTCGGAAGCGATTATGACGAGATCGGCGACAGGAGCACTGTATCGCCGCTGAAACGGCCTTTTTCTCCTCACTGTTGCGCAATGTCTGGCCGGTACGGCTATAAATAATTGGAACTTTTGCCAAACGGTCTGGATCAATAGACCGTTGCCCGAGTCGAGGGACGTGTCGGATTCAGGGCAGGATGTGCGGTATGGTCCGCGCCAGTGATCCGATAAAAAGATTATTTGCGCAGCCGAGCCATCTCGCGCTGCGCTTTTCGTGCGTGTCAAATCAGAGCACGTAGGAAACTTGCCTGGAGGGGGAGAACTTTTGCGAAAAGCCCGAGTCTATGTTTGCAAGCCTGATCGATTAGTTATGCCAGTCTCCTCCAAGCTTATCGAGGAGTGTTCATGCTAACCCAGGAAGAGGATCAGCAGCTGGTCGAGCGCGTACAGCGCGGTGACAAGCGAGCTTTCGATCTGTTAGTGCTGAAGTATCAGCACAAAATTCTCGGGTTGATCGTGCGTTTTGTGCACGACACCCATGAAGCCCAGGATGTGGCACAGGAAGCGTTTATCAAAGCTTACCGTGCGTTAGGAAATTTTCGCGGCGACAGCGCGTTTTATACGTGGCTTTACCGCATCGCCATTAACACGGCGAAAAACTATCTGGTTTCACGCGGTCGTCGGCCGCCGGATAGTGATGTCAGTTCAGAAGATGCAGAGTTCTATGATGGCGATCATGGTCTGAAGGACCTTGAGTCTCCTGAGCGGGCTTTGCTGCGGGATGAGATTGAAGGCACCGTCCACCGAACCATCCAGCAATTGCCTGAAGATTTGCGTACCGCTTTAACTTTACGTGAATTCGATGGTCTGAGTTACGAGGACATTGCGAGCGTCATGCAATGTCCAGTTGGTACCGTGCGCTCCCGGATTTTCCGCGCTCGGGAGGCCATCGATAAAGCTCTGCAACCTTTGTTGCAGGAAAACTAAAGACAGCGGCGACAGCCAAGAGAGGAACGCCATGAGTCGGGAAGCCCTGCAGGAATCGCTGTCCGCAGTGATGGATAACGAAGCGGACGAACTGGAATTGCGTCGGGTGTTGAACGCCTTTGACGATGTTGAAACCCGTGAGACCTGGGCTCGTTACCAGATCGCTCGGGCTGTCATGCACAAGGATTTGCTCCTGCCTCGTCTGGACATTGCTGCGGCAGTTTCTGCTGCGATCGCGGATGAAAGCGTGCCGGCAAAAGCGTCTCGTGGTCCATGGCGTAGCCTCGGTCGCCTGGCTGTTGCAGCCTCGGTTACCGTAGCCGTGTTGGCGGGTGTGCGTTTGTACAACCAGGACGAAATCGCTGGTGTCGAGCTGGCGCAGCAGTCCAACCAGCCAGGTCTGGCCGTTCCACAGGTTAAAGGCCCTGCGGTATTGGCCGGCTATAATGAGAGCTCGGATGCTACTGGCCCTATGGCCAATGGCGTATTGCAAGGTCAGCCGGGCTGGCACGATCAGCGTCTGCCAAGCTACCTGCGTCAACATGCACAACAAGCTGCGTTGAAAGGGACTGAAAGTGCCTTGCCGTATGCCCGTGCAGCGAGCCTGGAAAACCGCTAAGGAGGATCATGCGCGCCATACCTCTACTGTCGCTTCTGCTGAGTGGCTGGTTCGTCGTTCCAGCCCACGCCGACGATGCCCAGGATTGGTTAGTCCGCCTGGGCCAGGCAGAGCAGAAGCAAAGCTTTGAAGGCACCTTCGTTTACGAGCGTAACGGTAGTTTTTCTACCCACTCCATCTGGCATCGTGTCCAGGATGGCAAGGTCCGCGAGCGTCTGCTCCAGCTCGACGGTTCGGCTCAGGAAGTCGTTCGTGTCGATGGGCGTACCCAGTGCGTTAGCGGCGCCTTGATTGCGGGATTGGGTGATTCGCCCAAATCCGCCGCTCGTGCTTTTGATCCACAAAAGCTCAAGAATTGGTATGACCTTGCCGTCGTCGGCAAGTCGCGCGTGGCCGGGCGTGAAGCGGTGATCGTATCGTTGACGCCGCGGGACCAGCATCGTTACGGCTTTGAACTTCACCTCGATAAAGAAACCGGCTTGCCTTTGAAATCGTTGTTACTCAACGACAAAGGTCAGTTGCTCGAGCGCTTCCAGTTCACTCGCCTGAATACCACAGACCTGCCCTCAGAGGCTGAATTGCAACCGAACGACGATTGTCGTGCGGTCGTGCTCGATAGCGATAAGGCGTCGGCTGCGAAGACTGCGCAGGCGTGGCATTCGGATTGGTTACCGCCAGGCTTCGAGCTGACCGGTACGACATCGCGCAATGATCCAGAGACGAAAACCCAAGTTAACAGCATGATGTTCGACGACGGGCTGGCCAGGTTCTCGGTGTTCCTCGAACCGCTCAACGGCGCCACGGTCACCGATACGCGGACTCAGTTAGGCCCTACCGTCGCAGTATCCCGTCGACTGACCACTCCGCAGGGAGAAATCATGGTTACCGTAGTTGGCGAAATTCCGATTGGCACGGCAGAGCGCATCGCGCTTTCCATGCGTAATGATTCATCTTCCACCAAGCAATGAACTGATAACGTTATGCACCTTGGTCAGGCTGTTGAGGGTGAGACGTCGAAATGTTTGGTGAGCATTTCCATTTGCATAAAATCCTGAATTTTCTTATAGGTCAGAGCCCCTCGGCTCTGGCCTTGTTTGTTGTTCCCGGAACAAAAATACCGGCGTATCTTCCCCGGTATTCCTTGGTCCCTATCGCTTAACCATGCTCGTCGTAACGGGAGCCGTATGTCGATACTTCGCTTGAAATCCTATCTACCCATTTTCGCCACCGTGCTGGTACTCGGCCAGTCTGTGAGCGCTCAGGCTGCTGACGTCCCGATGGCGCCGCAGTTGCCTGACTTCACTCAGTTGGTCGAGCAGGCTTCGCCCGCCGTGGTCAACATCAGTACCACGCAGAAGCTGCCGGACCGCAAGGTCAACGGCCAGCAAATGCCCGACCTGGAAGGCTTGCCGCCGATGCTGCGCGAATTCTTCGAGCGGGGCATGCCGCAGCCACGTTCGCCTCGCGGTGACCGTCAGCGTGAAGCGCAATCGCTGGGTTCGGGCTTTATCATTTCGTCCGATGGCTACATCCTGACTAACAACCACGTCATCGCTGACGCCGATGAGATTCTCGTGCGTCTGGCTGATCGTAGCGAGTTGAAAGCCAAGCTGGTCGGCACCGATCCGCGGTCCGACGTGGCGCTGCTGAAAATCGAAGGCAAAGACCTGCCGGTGCTTAAGCTGGGTAAATCCCAGGACCTGAAAGCCGGTCAGTGGGTGGTTGCGATCGGTTCGCCGTTCGGGTTTGACCACACTGTCACCCAAGGCATCGTCAGCGCCATTGGCCGCAGCCTGCCGAACGAAAACTATGTGCCGTTCATTCAGACCGATGTGCCAATCAACCCGGGTAACTCCGGTGGTCCGTTGTTCAACCTTGCCGGTGAAGTGGTCGGGATCAACTCGCAGATCTATACCCGTTCCGGTGGCTTCATGGGCGTGTCGTTCGCTATCCCGATCGACGTGGCTATGGACGTTTCGAACCAGTTGAAAAGTGGCGGCAAAGTCAGTCGTGGCTGGCTGGGCGTGGTGATCCAGGAGGTGAACAAAGACCTGGCCGAATCGTTCGGTCTTGATAAGCCGGCCGGTGCACTGGTCGCGCAAATTCAGGACGATGGTCCAGCAGCCAAGGGTGGCTTGAAAGTCGGTGACGTGATCCTGAGCATGAACGGCCAGCCGATCGTCATGTCCGCAGACCTGCCGCACTTGGTGGGCGCGCTTAAGGCTGGCGCCAAAGCCAACCTCGAAGTGATCCGCGAAGGCAAACGCAAGAATGTCGAGTTGACTGTCGGTGCCATCCCGGATGAAGGCAAAGAGCTGGATGCCGCGCCGAAATCCGGCGTTGAAAGCACCAGCAATCGCCTCGGTGTGGCCGTGGTGGAGCTGACCGCCGAACAGAAGAAAACTTACGACCTGCAAGGCGGCGTGCTGATCAAGGAAGTGCAGGATGGTCCTGCGGCACTGATTGGTTTGCAGCCGGGTGATGTCATCACGCACTTGAACAATCAGGCGATCGGTTCGACCAAGGAATTTACCGAGATTGCCAAGGCGCTGCCGAAGAATCGTTCGGTGTCGATGCGCGTTCTGCGTCAGGGTCGTGCCAGCTTCATCACCTTCAAACTGGCTGAATAAGCAGATGTCGGTTGAATAGAAAACCGCCTCGAAAGAGGCGGTTTTTTTGTGGGCGCGATAAATGTCAGCCCATCATGTCTTTAACCATCCGTTCTTGTTCCATCAGCTCGCGCTGCCGAGCATCGATCCTCGACGACAGTGGGAAGTTGCCACCGGCCTTGCGTTTGGCAAAATCCAGTTGCTGGATCGCCTGACGATAGTCGCCAACCAGGGCGAAATACTCCGCTCGGGCCTGATGCAAACCGATGATGTTGCCTGACAAACCGCGTGTCTCCGCCACCATGTACCAGACGTCTGGATCGTCCGGTCGGCTCTTGAGTAGCGACTCCAGGGCTTTTTCTGCCTCGGGTGCGCGGTTCTGCTTGAGCAGCAGGTCCACACGAACCTGGTTCAGCGGGTAGTTGCCGGGGTACTGCGTGAGCAGGCGATCGACTCGCGATTGCGCGTCCGACAGCTTGTTGCTGGTGATGTCGAGGTCCACCTGCGCCAAGTTGTAGATGATTTCATTGGGTGACTTGGCCAGCAACGGTTTGAGGTTCTCCCGCGCTTCATTGAGTTGGCCGCCCTTGATCTGGGCGATGGCCAGACCATATCGAGCGACATCACTTCGCGGATTTTCGTCAAGCTGCGCGCGGAAGCGTTTGGCGCCCAGGCCCGGGGTTCCTTCGTAGATCAGTTGCACCCGCGCACGGATCAGTTGATAGCGCACGGTGTCTTCAATGCCGCCCGCCGGGGCCTGCTCGGCGCGGTTGCGGGTGTCGGCGATACGGGATTCGGTAACCGGGTGAGTCAGCAGGAATTCCGGTGGCTTGGCATCGAAACGGTACTGGCGAGACAAGCGCTCGAACATGGTCGGCATCGAACGGGGATCGTAGCCGGCCTTTTCCAGATTCAGGATGCCGATGCGGTCGGCTTCCTGTTCATTCTGCCGCGAGAAGCGCCGTTGTTCCTGGATCGCCGCCGCTTGCGTACCGGCGATCGCGGCAATACCGGCGTCGCCACCGCCCGCCGCCGCAATCACGATCCCGGCCAGCAGTGCGGCCATCATCGGCACCTGCATCCGCTGCGAGGCTTCGACGCCACGGGCGAAGTGCCGTTGCGACAAGTGAGCCAGTTCGTGAGCCAGCACCGATGCGTATTCGCCTTCGGTCTGCGCGTTCAGGAACAGGCCGCCGTTGACCCCGACGATGCCGCCCGGTGCGGCAAAGGCGTTGAGCTGCGGGCTGTTGATCAGGATGAACTCAAGGCGCCGGTCGTTGACCTGGCTGGTTTCCACCAGCTTGTATACGCTGGATTCGACGTAATCTTTGAGCTGCGGGTCGTTGAGTTGCGAAACCTGGCTGCGCAGCAATGCCAGCCATGCGCGACCGAGTTGGTATTCCTGTTGTGGCGAGACAATGGCAGAACTGGCGTCACCGAGAGACGGCAGGTCGTCGGCGAAGCCCGGTGAGGCGAGCAGGCAAGCGAGCGTCAGCAGGGTAGGGCGCAGAAAGGTCATGCACAAAGCCTTAATCGACAAAGACCTTACTGTAGCCGGACACTTGCGTTCGGACCAGATATTCTAGGCGGCTCAAACACCTGTCTGGAGTGAATCGATGACCGACGCCGTAGCCCATGACGCCGAACTGGATGCGAGCGGCCTGAATTGTCCGCTGCCGTTGCTCAAGGCCAAGCTGGAACTCAATCGTCTGGCCAGTGGCGCCGTGCTCATGGTGATCGCCACGGATGCCGGCTCGCAACGGGATTTTCGCACGTTCGCCCGATTGGCCGGGCACACGTTGCTGCGCGAGGAAGACGAGGCCGGTGTCTATCGCTACTGGCTGAAAAAAGCCTGACCTCTTCTGCCCCTTTTCCTAGGAAATTTTGATGTTCAAAGTGTTACGCGACTGGATCCAGCGCTACTTCTCCGACGAGGAGGCGGTGGTCCTGGCGGTTCTGTTGTTTCTGGCCTTTACCGCCGTGCTGACTCTGGGCGGCATGCTCGCGCCAGTATTGGCCGGCATGGTGCTGGCGTACCTGATGCAAGGCCTAGTGCTCACCCTCGAGCGCATGCGCCTGCCGGGGGCGGCGGCGGTGGGGCTGGTGTTTGCACTGTTCATGGGATTGTTGCTGCTGTTCATTCTGGTGGCGGTGCCGCTGTTATGGCATCAGCTGATCACGCTGTTCAACGAGCTGCCGGGCATGCTCGCCAAATGGCAGTCATTGCTGCTGTTGCTGCCCGAGCGCTATCCGCATCTGGTGTCCGACGAGCAGGTGCTGCAAGCCATCGAGGTGGCGCGCGGCGAGATCGGTAAGTTTGGCCAGTGGGCGCTGACATTCTCGCTGTCCAGCCTGCCGTTGCTGGTGAACATCATGATCTATCTGGTGCTGGTGCCGATCCTGGTGTTTTTCTTCCTCAAGGATCGGGAAAAGATCGGGCACTGGGTCAGTGGATATCTACCGCGTGAACGCGCCTTGATCACCCGGGTGGCCGAGGAAATGAACCGGCAGATTGCCAATTACATTCGCGGCAAGGTGATCGAGATCGTCATCTGCGGCGGGGTGACCTACATCGCGTTCGCCGCGTTGGGGCTCAACTACGCGGCGCTGCTGGCATTGCTGGTGGGGATTTCGGTGGTGGTACCTTATGTCGGCGCGGTGGTTGTCACGGTGCCGGTGGCGTTGATTGCTCTGTTCCAGTGGGGCTGGAGCGATCAGTTCATCTACTTGATGGCGGTATACGGGATCATCCAGACGCTGGACGGCAACGTGTTGGTGCCGTTGCTGTTCTCCGGCGCAGTGAACCTGCACCCGGTAGCGATCATCTGTGCGGTGTTGTTGTTCGGCGGGTTGTGGGGCTTCTGGGGGGTGTTCTTCGCGATTCCCCTGGCGACCCTGTTCAAGGCTGTGCTGGACGCATGGCCCCGCAAGGAACCGGTGGTGGCGCCGCTGCTCTAGGCTGGCAGGACGCCACAATGCTCAGGCCTTGTTCAGTGCCTGAGCCGCCGCCAGTACGGCATCCACATGGCCCGGCACCTTCACACCGCGCCATTCCTGACGCAGTACGCCGTTCTTGTCGATCAGGAAGGTGCTGCGATCGACGCCCATGTATTCCTTGCCGTACAGCTTCTTCAATTTGATCACGTCGAATTGCTGGCAGAGCGCTTCTTCTTTATCGCTGATCAGCTCGAAGGTGAAGGCTTGCTTGGCCTTGAAGTTTTCGTGGGACTTGAGGCTGTCGCGGGACACACCGAAGACTTCGGTGTTGGCCGCTTTGAACGCCTCGAGTTGGTCGCGGAAACCCTGGCCCTGGGTGGTGCAGCCTGGCGTGCTGTCCTTCGGGTAGAAGTAGATGACGACTTGCTTGCCCTTGAGGGCAGCGAGGCTGACGGTTTGCCCATTGGTGGCAGGGGCCTCGAAATCGGCAACCGGTTGGTCGATGGCAACGGCCATGAAAGCATCCTTACATTGGGTTTTGTGGGCGCCACGGCTCGATCAGCGCATCCAGATTCAGCGCGTCGGCGAAATCGAGGAACTGGTCGCGCAGCCAGCTGATCTGCACGCCGGCCGGCAAGGTCACGGTGAACGTGGCATTGAGCATGGTGCCGCCGGTTTGCGGGGCCTGGTAGGTATCGCAGGTCAGGTTTTCCAGCTCAACGTTGTGGTCCATGAAGAACTGGCACAACTCGTTGATGATGTCGGAGCGGTACGCCGAGCTGACGTAAGCCACATAAGGCAAGGCTTGCGGGCGGTTTTCCAGGGCGGCGCTGCGCACCACGTTGACCGTGAAGGCGTGCTTTTTGGCCAGGCTCGGCAGGCCGGTTTCCAGGCGCGCCAGGGCGTCCCAACTACCGGAGATTTCGAGAATCAGCGCACTGCACTCGCCATGGCGGGTCAGACGCGACGTCACCACGGCGCAGCGATTTTCATGGCTGGCGCGGCACAGGACGTTAGTCAGCTCCATGGGGTTGGCGCCGAGGGCACTGATGACAAGGAATTGTTCGCGAACTGTGGGGGTGGACATGCAGCATTCCTAAAGCGATGAGCGGTCGGTACTTTAGCAGCCTCAACCAGGCGCACGAGTCTTCGAACCGGCATTGCACAGGCCTGGGGTCAGTGGGTTGCAACGGGCTCCGGTACAGCGAGAGCGGGGGGCGGCAACGCAGGATCGGGGCTTGTGGGGCCGAAAACGAAGGCTGGGAACCGGCGAATGAGCTTATCGGTACCGATCAAAGCCTGAAGGGTAGCGAAAAGCGCGGCCAAGGGGAATGGTACTTCGCTTGTACAAGCATCTTGGCGCCAGTACCATTACCGCTCTCTTTTTCCGGCAGGAGCGGTTGCATGATTGCGGGCAGTATGGTGGCACTGGTCACACCCATGGATGCAGAAGGTCGTCTCGACTGGGACAGCCTCAGCAAACTGGTGGACTTTCACCTGCAAAACGGCACCCACGCCATCGTGGCGGTCGGCACCACAGGTGAATCGGCCACCCTTGACGTCAACGAACACATTGAAGTGATTCGTCGCGTTGTCGACCAAGTGGCAGGGCGCATCCCGGTCATCGCCGGCACCGGCGCCAACTCGACGCGCGAAGCGATCGAGCTGACCACCAATGCAAAAAACGCCGGTGCCGATGCCTGCCTGCTGGTTACGCCGTATTACAACAAGCCGACCCAGGAAGGCTTGTACCAGCACTTCAAGACCATCGCCGAAGCCGTCGACATCCCGCAGATCCTCTACAACGTGCCGGGCCGTACCGCCTGCGACATGCTGGCCGAGACCGTGATTCGCCTGTCGACCGTGAAAAACATCATCGGCATCAAGGAAGCCACCGGCGACCTGTCGCGCGCCAAAGCGATCATCGACGGTGTCAGCAAAGATTTCCTGGTGATCTCCGGTGACGATGCCACCGCGGTCGAGCTGATCCTGCTCGGCGGCAAAGGCAATATTTCGGTGACCGCCAACGTCGCGCCGAAAGACATGAGTGACCTGTGCAACGCCGCTTTGAAAGGGGACGCCGCGACTGCCCGCGCGCTCCACGAAAAGCTGATGCCGCTCAATAAAACCCTGTTTATCGAATCCAACCCTATCCCCGTGAAGTGGGCGCTGCATGAGATGGGCCTGATGCCGGACGGTATCCGTCTGCCGCTCACCTGGCTCAGCGAAGCCTGTCACGAACCGCTGCGGCAGGCCCTGCGCCAGTCCGGCGTACTGGTTTAATTGAGGAAGCACTACGCATGAAGCGATTGGCCGGACTTTCCGCACTTGCCTTGATTATCTCCAGCACCAGTGGCTGTGGATGGATTTGGGGCCCGGAAGGTTACTTCCGTGACCGCGGTAGCGATTACCTGGAAGCACAACAGACTGCCCCGATGCAATTGCCGCCGGATATCAGCACGTCCAAGCGCCTCGACCCGCTGTTGCCGATCCCGCGCAACGTCGCGGACGACAGCGTCAAGGGTGAATACATCGTGCCGCGTCCGCAGCCATTGTCGGCGCTCGCCGATGCCAGCGACTACACCTTGCAAAAGAGTGGCGATTCGAGCTGGGTCATGGCCCAGCATCCGCCGGCCGAAGTCTGGCCCGTGGCGGTGCAATTCTTCCAGGACAACGGTTTCCGCCTGGATGAACAACGCCCGCAAACCGGCGAATTCACCACCACCTGGCAGCACTCCGATGAGCTGTCCGCGGCCATGGCCAAGCGCTTGGGTGCGGCGGGCGTCGCGTCCGATGCCGAAACTCGCGTTCGCGTGCGCATCGAGCCCGGCGTGCAGCGCAACACCAGTGAAGTCTATGTGGTCAGTGCCCAGCGTCCATCCGGCAGCACCGCGGATGTGGACTTCACCAACCGCTCGGTCAACACCGGCCTGGACGCGGCGCTGGTCGACGATATGCTCGCCAGCATGAGTCGTACCGCCGAGAAGGGTGGTTCGGTGTCGATGCTCGCCTCCCGTGATTTCGACACGCCAAGCCGCGTCAGCCTCAGCGAAGACGGCAGCGGTAACCCGGTGCTCAACGTCGGCCCTGACCTCGATCGTGCCTGGTCGAGCGTGGGTCGCGCATTGGAGCAAGGTGAATGGCGCGTTGAAGACATCAACCGCAGCCTGGGCCTGTACTACATCAACCTGGCGGAAAAAGCCGAGAAGAAAGACGAGAAGCCTGGTTTCTTCAGCAGCCTGTTCGGCAGCGCGCCGGATAAGGAAGAAGTGGAAGCACGCGCCGAGCGTTATCAGGTTCGCCTGAGCAAAGTTGGCGAGAACGTGCAGGTCACCGTCGAGAAGAACATCAACACCGTGGCGCCAGCTGATGTGGCGCGCAAAGTGTTGGGCGTGATTCAGGACAACCTGGGCTGATCCGATGCGTTTTGCCGTTCTCGGCAGCGGTAGCCAAGGGAACGGCACGCTGATAGCCAGCGATGACACGTACGTCCTGGTCGATTGTGGATTCTCCCTGCGGGAAACCGAAAAACGCCTGCTGCGCCTGGGTGTGCACCCGGCGCAGTTGAGCGCGATACTCGTGACCCACGAACATGCCGATCACGTGCATGGCGTGGGTTTGCTGTCTCGGCGCTACAATCTTCCGGTGTATTTGAGTCGCGGCACCTTGCGCGGTATGCGCAAGCCCGTTGAACCCGCAGGCCTGGTGGCCGGTGGCGAGCAGTTGCAGATCGGCGCCTTGAACATCCAGGTCATTGCCGTGGCCCACGATGCGCAAGAGCCGACGCAGTATGTGTTCAGTGACGGTGAGCGGCGCTTCGGCCTGCTGACCGACCTGGGTTCCTATTGCAACCGTGTGCTGGATGGCTACAAGGACCTCGATGCGCTGATGATCGAGTCCAATCACTGCCGCGACATGCTCGCCAGGGGTTACTACCCGTACTTTCTCAAGCAGCGGGTCGGCGGTGAACGGGGACATTTGAATAACCATCAGGCGGCATTCCTGGTGGCCGAGTTGGGCTGGAAAGACCTGCAACACCTGGTCCTGGCCCATCTGAGCAGCAAGAACAACCTGCCGCAGCTGGCCCGGCAATGTTTTGTCGACACCCTCGGGTGCGACCCGGACTGGCTGCAATTGGCCGATCAAGATTCAGGGCTCGACTGGCGGCACATCGCCTAGCCCACCTACTTAGCAAGCGGAGCCCATCATGGAAAAACGTGAAGAACTCTACCGCGGCAAAGCCAAATCGGTTTACAAGACCGACGACGCTGACCGCTTGATCCTGTTGTTTCGCAACGACACGTCGGCCTTCGACGGCAAGCGTATCGAGCAGCTCGACCGCAAAGGTATGGTCAATAACAAGTTCAACGCCTTCATCATGCAGAAGCTCGAAGCGGCCGGCATTCCGACCCAATTCGACAAACTGCTGGGTGACAATGAATGCCTGGTGAAGAAACTCGACATGATCCCGGTCGAGTGCGTCGTGCGTAACTACGCCGCCGGCAGCCTGGTCAAGCGCCTGGGCGTCGAGGAGGGCATCAAGCTCAACCCGTACACCTTCGAGCTGTTCCTGAAAGACGACGCCAAGGGCGACCCGTTCATCAACGAATCCCACGTCGTGGCATTCGGCTGGGGCACCGCTGAACAACTGGTTCGCATGAAAGAACTGTCGCTCAAGGTCAATGACGTGCTGACCAAGCTGTTCGACGACGCCGGCCTGCTGCTGGTGGACTTCAAGCTTGAATTTGGCGTCTTCAGCGACGGCTCGATCGTCCTGGGTGACGAGTTCAGCCCGGACGGCTGCCGCCTCTGGGACAAGGACACCAAGAAGAAGATGGACAAAGACCGCTTCCGCCAGGGCCTCGGTGACGTCATCGAAGCCTACGAAGAAGTCGCCAACCGTCTGGGCGTACCGCTTTAAACCACGCAAGCATCTGATAGCACGGAAAAAAATTCACTCAGGGGGTTCGCTTCCAGTGAATGTGCTGTTATGATGCGCGCCGTTGGAGAGATGCCAGAGTGGCCGAATGGGACGGATTCGAAATCCGTTGTACCTTCACCGGTACCTAGGGTTCGAATCCCTATCTCTCCGCCATATACAGAGAAAGCCCCGATACTGAACAGTGTCGGGGCTTTTTCGTTTGAGTGCGGAAATAGTCCAATGATTCTGTTACGGTCTGGATTATTGCGACGGGATATCAGGCTATGAGCTTCGAGAAAGTGCTGTTGCATCTGCGGGAACACTTGCCAGACCTGTTGGCTGTGTACGTATTTGGTAGTCAAGTCTCCGATGATGCCGGGAGCGGAAGTGACTTGGATGTCGCCGTTCTATGTGCGGGTAAAGTCGATCCGTTGCGTCTTTGGGATTTGTCAGGAGAACTGGCGGACGTCGTGAATCTTCCCGTCGATTTATTAGACTTGAGTGCTGCCTCTACGGTTATGCAGTATCAGGTACTGACGACGGGGCGCCGGCTGTGGGCGCGCGACAGTCAGGCCAGCCTTTTCGAAAGTTTCATCCTGAGTGAAAAAACAGCGCTGGACACTGCGAGGGCTGGGCTGCTCGCCGACATCAAAAGCGAAGGAAACGTGCATGGTCGATGATGTCATCCTTAACAAAGCTGCCAGTATTGAACGCTGCATTGCTCGTGCACGTCAGGAGTACGAAAAAGATCCCGGTACCTTCGGCTCCGATATCACCCGTCAAGATGCCGCGATACTTAACATCCTGCGCGCGTGCGAAGCAGCGCTGGACATGGGCCAAAACCTGATTCGTCGCGAGCGACTGGGAGTGCCGCAAAGTGCGCGCGATGTATTCGAGTTGTTGTTTAGAGGGGGATGGGTCGACGCGGCGTTGTTAACAAGCCTTAAAAACATGGTGGGGTTCCGTAACATTGCTGTACATGAGTATCAAACCCTGCAATTACCCATCACGGTTAACATCATCACAAAGCATCTGGATGATTTTCTTGCCTTCAGCGCTCACATTTTAACCAAGGATGTAAGTTAAGGATGGCGGGGGGATGAAATGGCTGTTCGAGCCGGCTTCAGTACTTAAGCCAAGTACGAAAAAGCCCCGACACTGAACACTGTCGGGGCTTTTCCGTTTCCGGGAGTTCGGCAGCATGAATCCTGGCCCTTACGCCAGCATCGACTGCAGCGCCCCCTGACGGTCCAGCTTCGCCAGTTCGTCGAAGCCACCGATGTGGGTGTCATCGATAAAGATCTGCGGCACGCTGCGACGGCCGCTGCGGGTGAGCATTTCCTGAAGCTTGCCCGGTTCGTACTGAACGTTGATTTCCCGCGTCTCGATGCCTTGGCGGGCCAGTAACGATTTGGCGCGGAAGCAGTACGGACAAGTGTCAGTGGTGTAGAGCGTTACAGTTTTCATCGGTGTTCCTCCACCCGTCAGGGGCGTGATCAGGCATCGGCTGCCGGGAAATCAATGTCGGTCAGGGCAGCGTTGTTGAGGTAGTTGGTCAGGGTTTGCGACGCGACGTGGGCGATGACCTCGATGATTTTCGAGTCATTGATCCCGGCAGCGCGCGCCGCTTCGATCTGCTCGACGCTCAAGTGGCCGCGCGACTCGGTGATTTGTTGGGCCAATGTGGCGTAGGCGTTGAGCTCGCCGTGGCGGGCGCTGAGGATGTCTTGTTTAGACAACCCGGCCTTGCCGGCAAACACAGTGTGGGCGGCCAGACAGTAGTCGCAGCCGTTCACTTGCGAAGTGGCAAGGAAGATCGCTTCCTTCTCGGTAGCGCTCAACGAGGTTTTGCCCAACGCGGTCGACTGCTGTACGTAGGACGCCAGCACGGCGGGTGCTTGGGCCAGGACTTTGAAGACATTGGGCAGGAAACCAATTTTTTTCTGCACGCCTTCCAGCAGTGGACGGGTGGCTTCAGGGGCTTGTTCGAGGGGCAGGGCGGCAATGCGGCTCATGATGATTCTCCGGATTCGGGCGCGGTATGCGCTGGGTACGGAGCTCATGTTAGGGATGTTGTCTGGTGTTTTGGGTGCGAATCGTCGAGGATATGCGACAGATCGTCCAAATCCGTTCCTCGGAGACTCATCATGGATCGCTTATCGACCCTGCTCACCCACTTTGGCGTCAACGCCGGCACCTTCCACAGTGGTGCCTTCTGCGGCACCACCGCGTTTGATGGTCATCAAGTCTCGGGGCATATGCACTTGCTCAAGTCGGGAGAGATGAGCCTGCAACTTGGCGATGAGCGAGACCAGCTATTGTCCGAGCCCACTCTGATGTTTTTTCCACGACCGTATCGCCATCGGTTGTTCGCCACGGACGCCTCCGATACGCAGCTGGTCTGTGCCTCGCTAACCTTCGATGGCGGCGCCGGCAATGCCTTGGCCATGGCGTTGCCGGATTATCTGGTGCTGCAACTCGACCAGATTCCGACGCTCGGCGGTACGCTGGACTGGCTGTTCAACGAGGCATTCGGCGAGGTCTGCGGCCGTGAAGCCATGATGGATCGCTTGTTCGAGTTGCTGGTGATCCAGTTGCTGCGGCACATCCTGACCAATCACCAACAAACCCCCGGGATGATGGCCGGCCTGGCTGACCCGCGCCTGGCCAGATCCTTGAGCCTGATCCACGACACGCCGAGCAAGGCGTGGAGCGTGGCTGAACTGTCCGCTGCTGCGAACATGTCCCGCGCCAGCTTCGCCGAGCGCTTTCGTTCGGTGGTGGGGCAGACACCCGTGGATTACCTGGTGAGCTGGCGCATCAGCCTGGCGCAGAAGCGTCTGCGTGAAGGCAAGTCGATCGCGTTGATCGCCGAGGAAGTGGGTTACGAAAGCCCGTCGGCACTGGCACGGGCGTTTCGCCGCAAGATCGGGGTCAGCCCCCGGGAGTGGGCGCAGGGTGGAGCGCCGCGCTGACCGACCACGCCGGAGCCGATGTTCAGCGCAACAGCTCCGGCGCCCGTGGCCAGTGCTTAAATCTCCTTCACCGGCGTTTCGCTCACCGCTCCTTTGATTAGCTCTATCACATGCAGGCAATCTGCTTTGTTCACGTAGGATTCGCCGCTGGCGATCGTTTCGTGATTGCCCGCCCGTAGCCGCCAGCGCCATTGGCCTTTGCCGGTGGACGGGGTGCCGCGGGATTGCCGGTAAATCTCAAAATACATTCAGTTCGCTCCATGCGATGGGTCAATTGCGACAACCTGTGTGGCGCAGGAACGAAGCCTAGCGGAGATGATTTTTTTGGCTATCGGGGATTTGTTTCCAATCGTTGGCAGATATTTCCAGGGCCGATCAAGCCGCCGAACAAACAGCCGCCAGCCATCATGCCGATAGACGCCAACCTTCGAGCTTTTTAAACTGGCGCCTGCCTTGGGGGCAGGGGAGCACTGAATGAATCGCAACGAATTGCGCAAGGCTGACATCAACCTGATGGTGGTGTTTGAAACCTTGATGCTTGAGCGCAACGTCACACGGGCGGCGGAAAAGCTGTTCCTCGGCCAGCCGACCATCAGTTCGGCGCTCAATCGGATGCGAACGATCTTCAACGATCCGCTGTTCATCCGCGTCGGCCACCGCATGGAGCCCACGGCCAGGGCCGAGGAAATTTTTCGCCACTTGGGCCCGGCGCTGGATTCGCTGTCAATGGCGCTGAGCCTGACCCACACCTTCGACCCGGCCCTGAGCACCATGACGTTTCGCATCGGGCTGTCGGACGATGTCGAGTTCGGCCTGTTGCCGCCCTTGCTGCGGGCCCTGCGCCAGGAAGCGCCGTCGGTGGTGGTCGTGGTGCAACACGTCGACTATTGGCGGATTCCCGACCTGCTGGCGTCCGGTGATATCACGGTCGGCATCAGCCAGACCCGCGGCCTGCCCGCCAATGCCAAACGCAAGTTACTGCGACATATTCAACCGCGCGTGTTGCGCGCCGACGCCTCGGAAACGCCGCTGAGCCTCGACGAATACTGCTCGCGCCCGCACGTGATCGTGTCGCACACCGCTAACGTCGTGGGTTTTGCGGATGAATGGCTGGCCGAGATAGGTCGCAAGCGCCAAGTGGTGCTGTCGGTGCCGCAATTCAGCGCGCTGCCGGCCTTGCTTGCCGGCACCGACATGATCGCCAGCCTGCCGGACTACACCGCCGTGGCGATGGCCGCTTCCGGGCAGTTGTTCAATGAACCCTTTCCATTCGAGACGCCGACCCTGGACCTGTCCATGGTCTGGCTCAGCCATGTCGACAGCGATCCCGCCGAGCGCTGGCTGCGTTCGCGTCTGGAGGCCTTCATGAGCGAGTCAGGCGTTTCGGCACCGCACAGTTCGCCGTAACTCGCTGCCGGGCCGAGTGAAAAAGCCGAGTCGATGTGCGACGGCGCTGTGGTATATGTACGACCCTTCCTAAAATGCTAGTGGAAATCCGCCATGCCTCAACTGCACCTGGAATACTCCGCCAACCTGTCCGGGCTCAACGCCGACGTTGCGTTGTTGCGCCTGAATCACGCGCTGGTGGCCTCCGGGCAGTTCGCCGCCGAGCACGACATCAAGAGCCGCGCGGTGCAGCACCAGACCTTCCGTGTCGGCACGGGCATGGGCGAGCGCGGTTTCATCCATGTGAAACTGGCCATGCTCAGCGGCCGCTCGCCGGCGGTTAAAAAGCAATTGTCGGAAAACTTGCTGGCGGTGGTGCAGGATTTGTACGAATGGCCGGCGGACATTGCCGTGCAGCTGTGCGTGGAGATTCTCGATATTGATCGTGAGTCCTACAGCAAGGTGGCTATCAATTTTTGATTGGTCAGCGCATGGGGGCGCTGGTACCCCTGGATCACTGGCCAGCGATGGCGGCCTCTACTTTTAGGCGTACACCCACTCCAATGTGGGAGCGAGCCTGCTCGCGAAGGCTATGCGGCTGGCGCTGGGTTTTTTGAGGGTGTACATATCCATTGCTGCGGTAGCGGCTGCTTAGGGTTTCGCCCTTACGGCGAGTCCCTTTGGCAAACGCCCCAAAGGAACCAAAGGTCTCGCCCCTGACGTACGGCCCCTCGCTGAGGCTCGGGGTCCCTTCGCTCCGGCATTCATCCGGGGGCATCGCCCTCCGGTTGGCTTCGCTGGCACCTACATGCGATGAGCATGACTGCGTCATGCGGCGCTTCGCGCCAATCCCCGGATAAACGCCTCCACTCAGCCTCCCGACGGGGCGGGTGGATCAAAAGCAAGATCAAGAGCGCGGCGAGCTGACACTCGACCTGATGGTGAACGCGGTCGCTCTGGTTTAGCCCCACCCCCTGTGGGAGTTGGCTTGCCAACGATGACGGCCTCACCGCCGACACATCACTCAATGCTCATCTCACTTCAAATTTGGGAGCGCGAGCTTGCACGCGATGACGGCCTGCCATCACTGGCAAGTCGAACCGTCGCCAACTCCGCCAGCACACACCCCCGCGCAATGTTTAGCCACTTCCAACCCAAAGTTCTTCAATTGCCGATTTAACGCCTTATCCCGCCGTGTGACGCTCCGTGCTATCGGATCTGCGGTTTAGTTGTTATGGACGGTTCGCCCACTGCATCAAATGGCCTCGCCTGCCTGGCGCCGTCGCTCTCTGCTCTTCCTTCTGAACTGGCCTTTTGGGCGCTGTGGCATTGTCGCCATGCGCGCCCGCCGGATGCGCGTCTTTCCTGCTGATTGTTCCTACAGGCCTTGCTGATATTTACCAGGCCCATCGGCTGGCAGTTGCGCCAGTCTCAATCGCAAAGACGAGATCCCCATGAACTCTGCTACCGCCCGTTTCGCCTCGCCCGACGAAGCCCTGAGCTTTCTTGAATTGAACCCGCAGATTGAAATGTTCGAGTTGTTTATTGTCGACAACAACGGCGTGCCTCGAGGCAAGTTGTTGCATCGCGACGAGTTGCTGGCGGTGTATGAAAGCGGCCGGCCTTTGCCGAGCACCATTCTCGGGCTGACCATCAACGGCGATGACGTGGAAAACTCCGGATTGGTGTGGGACGTCGGTGATATCGATTGCCGCGCCTATCCGCTGGCCGGCAGTTTGCAACCGATGCCCTGGCGCTTGATTCCGACGGCAGCGGTGCAGGTCAGCATGCACCCGGAGCAGGGCATGCCGGCGACGATTGCCGACCCGCGACACTTGCTGGCCAGGGTGATCGAAGGGCTCAACGCCGACGGTTATTACCCGGTGATGGCGGCCGAGCTGGAGTTTTACTTGCTCGATCAGCAGCGCGACAGTCAGGGGCGGCCGCAACCGGCGCGGGATATTGATGGCGGGCGTCCGCGCTCGACGCAAGTCTATGGATTGCGTGAACTGGAGCAGATCGAACCCTTTCTCGCCGACCTCTACAGCGCTTGCAAGCTCCAGGGGATTCCGGCGCGCACGGCGATCTCCGAATACGCGCCGGGCCAGGTAGAGATCACCCTCGAACACCGCCACGACGCCTTACAGGCCATGGACGAAGCGGTGCGCTACAAGCGCCTGGTCAAGGGCGTCGCGCACAAGCACGGGATGGCGGCGTGTTTCATGGCCAAGCCGTTCGATGACCTGGCGGGCACCGGCATGCACATGCACGTCAGCCTGGCGGACAAGGCGGGTAACAACCTGTTCGCCAGTGAAGCGCTCGACGGCACGCCGCTGCTCCGGCAAGCGGTGGGCGGCATGCTCAGTACCTTGCTCGATACGCTGCTGATGTTTTGCCCCAACGCCAATTCCTACCGCCGCTTCCAGAGCAACAGCTACGCGCCGCTGGCGGCGACCTGGGGCGTCGACAATCGTACCGTGAGTTTGCGCGTGCCTGGCGGCCCGGCGTTTTCGCGGCACATCGAGCACCGCATCTGTGGTGCCGATGCCAACCCGTACCTCGCCGCGGCGGCGATCCTGGCTGGTATTCACCGGGGCATCCGCGAACAGCGCGACCCCGGCGCGCCGATTGAAGGTAATGGCTACGCCCAGGCCACGGAGTTGCTGCCCACCGATTGGTTGACGACCTTGCGCGCGCTTGAACGATCGGTCTGGGCCCGGGACGCGTTTGGCGCTGAGTTTCTCGGGGTGTACCTGGCGGTTAAACGTGCCGAATACCGTCAGTTCATGGGCGAGGTGGGTGAGCAGGATTGGCGCTGGTACTTGCATCAGGCCTGAATAAAACCTGAACCATTCTCAGATACTTCGAAAGTCACTCGATCAACCCGGAAGCCAACTAATCGTTGGCTTCTTTTTCACAAAAAATTGAGGCTTGGCTGCCTAATCTTAGTGTTGTCGTCATCAATGAATTTTTCACATTGAGCCGCGATAACTCTCTTTCGTAACAGACAAGCAGACCGCCATGCTGACTATTAAAGCCGTGCGCCCGGAATGGGTGACGTTGATTGCCTGTGCCTTTTTGTTATTGGGTTTTAACCTGGTTCTTTGGCAGCACTTGTTTGAGATTACCGCGGCGGATGGTAAAGGTATTGCCATGCGTATCGCATTCGGGGCCATGTTGCTGGGGGCGTTCAATCTGATACTGACGCTTCTGGCGTTCCGTTATGTGCTTAAGCCAGTATTGATCCTGCTCTTCATGATCAGCGCCGGCGTGGCGTATTTCATGAGTCAGTACGGTGCGCTGATTGACGCCGGCATGTTGCGTAATCTGGCAGAAACGAATGTCACGGAAGTTCGCGATTTGTTGTCGTTGAAGTTATTAGCCTACGTTTTTTTTCTAGGTATCGTGCCATCGCTGATTGTTTGGAAAACCCCGATTAGTTATCGCCGCTGGCCCCGTGAATTGTTAAGTAAGTTGTTGGTCTGTATCGCCAGTGCGGCGGTGATTGGTGGCGTTGCCTTAATCAATTACCAAGGGTTGTCTTCGTTGTTTCGCAATCATCACGAATTGCGCCTGATGGTAGTGCCGAGTAATTACATCGGCGCAACCCTTGGTTACGTTCGTGAACAAGTCGTGTCTGCCCAGCAGCCCTTTGTGAAGATCGGTGAAGATGCGCGGCTCGCCCCAGACGCGCAGCTGCGCCCACGCAAATCCCTGACGGTGCTAGTGGTGGGCGAAAGCGCTCGCGCGGAAAACTTTGGCATCCTCGGTTATGAACGCGACACCACGCCACAGCTTGATAAAGAGTCGGGGCTGATCGCGTTTACCGACGTGCATTCCTGCGGGACGGAGACCGCAGTCTCGGTGCCCTGCATGTTTTCCAACATGGGCCGCAAGGACTACAACGCGAGCAAGGCCAAGAACGAAGAAGGGCTGCTGGACGTGCTCAAGCGGGCGGGCCTCGACGTGATCTGGCGCGACAACCAGTCGGGCTGCAAGGACACCTGTGATCGGGTGACGTTGCAGGATGTCAGCAAGCTCAAGGACCCGGTGTTGTGTGCCAACAGCGAATGCCGTGACGAAATCCTCCTGCAAGGTTTGCAGGCGTTCATCGATAACCTCGACAAGGACACCGTGCTGGTGCTGCACCAGATGGGCAGCCACGGCCCGGACTACTTCAAGCGTTACCCCAAGGAGTACGAAAGATTTTCCCCGGTCTGTCAGAGCAATGCCTTGAACGATTGCAGTCGCGACAGCATCGTCAACGGTTACGACAACACCCTGGTTTACACCGACCACGTGCTGGCGACCCTGATCGACGTGTTGCGCAACAATCAGGACAAAGTCGACACCGCCATGTTGTACCTCTCAGATCACGGCGAGTCGTTGGGTGAGTACAACCTTTTTCTGCACGGCACTCCGTACCTGCTGGCGCCGGATCAGCAAAAACATGTGGCGATGCTGGCATGGTTTTCCGACAGCTTCCAAAAATCCTACTCGGTGGACACCCATTGCCTGCAACTGAGCCGCGACAAACCGTTGAGCCAGGACAACCTGTTCCATTCGATGCTCGGGCTGTTGGAGGTCAAGAGCCAGGTATACAACGCTGACCTGGACATGTTTGCCGGTTGCCGGGGCGCAGTGATCGATGGTGTGCTGGCCAAAGAATGAGGATTTTCGTACACGCGGCTGCTCAGTGGATGCGCGGAAATCGCCGGGGGCGATATATACTGCGCGCCATTCTTCAAGGGAGAGCCGTGTGGCCATCGATATTCACTGGATTCGCGACAACGATAGCCTCGGTCAGTTTTGCGCCCAATGGCAGCAGTTGCCCTTCGTCGCCCTCGACACCGAATTCATGCGGGTCGACACCTTCTACCCGATCGCCGGCCTGTTGCAGATTGGCGACGGCGAACGCGCTTACCTGATCGACCCCTTGACCATCGACAACTGGCAGCCATTGGCCGCATTGCTGGAAGATCCGGCGGTGGTCAAAGTGGTGCACGCGTGCAGCGAAGACCTCGAAGTGTTGCTGCGCCTGACTGGCAGCCTGCCGACCCCGCTGTTCGACACGCAACTGGCCGCCGCTTACCTGAATCTGGGTTTCTCCATGGGCTATTCGCGGTTGGTGCAAGCGGTGCTGGACATCGATTTGCCCAAAGGCGAAACCCGTTCCGACTGGTTGCAGCGCCCACTGTCCGACACGCAAATCAGCTACGCCGCCGAAGACGCCGTGCACCTGGCGGAAGTTTTCGTACGGCTGCGGCCGAAGCTGTCCGACGACAAGTACGCCTGGGTATTGGAGGACGGCGCCGAACTGGTCGCCAACCTGCGTCGCGAAGTCGACCCCTACGAGGTCTACCGCGAGGCCAAACTGGCGTGGAAACTGTCCCGCGCACAGCTCGCGGTGTTGCGTGAACTCTGCGCCTGGCGCGAGCACGAGGCCCGCGCCCGCGACTTGCCGCGTAACCGCATCGTGCGCGAGCACTCGCTATGGCCGTTGGCCAAGAGCCAGCCGGACAACCTCACCGCCCTGGCGAAAATCGAAGACATGCATCCGCGCACCGTGCGTCAGGACGGCGAATTCCTGCTGGACCTGATCAAGCGCGCCGGCAGTGTTGGCCCGGACCAATGGCCACCGGCGGTTGCCGAACCTCTTCCGGTAGAAGCTGCCGCGCTGCTCAAGCGTTTGCGCGCCCTCGGCCAGGCCGAAGCCGAACGCTTGGACATGGCGCCGGAACTGATGCTGCGCAAGAAAACCCTGGAAGCCTTGCTCAAGAGCGGCTACCCCAATGGTCCTTACCAATTGCCTGAATCGCTGCGTGGCTGGCGCCGCGAGTTGATGGGCCAGGCGCTGCTCGACAGCCTGGCCACTGCTGGAGAACAGCCTTGAAACGTATTTGCTCCATTTACCGCAGCTCGAAGAAAAACGAGATGTACCTCTATGTGCTCAAGAGCGATGCCCTGGAGCGCGTGCCGGAGCCGCTGATGCTGGCGTTCGGCAAGGCGATCCACGCCTTCGATCTGGTGCTGAGCCCCGAGCGCAAGCTATCGCGCGAGGACATCACCGTGGTCCTGGAGAACCTCGACAAGCAGGGTTATCACTTGCAGATGCCGCCGGCCGAAGACGAATACATTGAGCATTTGCCCGAAGAGTTGCTGAGACGCAACGACCCGATGTGACCGATTACGGCCTGTACCGGGCCTGACGCACCACTGGATTTGGATATTGGCGATGACCGCCTGCGGTGGAGGACGACTCCCGCGGCGGCCGTGTGCACCGTTTTTGAAAGGTTTTAGACATGCGCGTTCTGATTGCCGAACACGACCACCCTGTGTACGCCCAACTGTTGCGCCAAACGGCGCCGGACCTGGACGTGCAGACCAGCGGTGATTCCGCCGAGCTGTCGCGTCTGGCGGCCGACTGCCCGGTGTGGCTGGGCCAGCCGGACTTGCTGGCGACCCTGTTGCGCCAGGGGCATCGCCCGCAATGGCTGCAATCGACCTGGGCCGGCATCACGCCGCTGCTGGCGGACGGTTTGCCGCGCGAATACCGCCTGACCCGTGCCGTGGGGATCTTCGGCCAGGTGATGGCGGAATACGTGCTGACTTACCTGCTGGGCCACGAGCGTGAAGTGTTGGCGCGTTTGGTCAGTCAGGTCGAGCGCAAATGGGACAACCGCACCGGCCAGAGCCTGCGCGGACGCAAGGTGCTGATCGTCGGCACCGGCGATATCGGCCAGACTGTGGCGCAGTTTCTGTTGCCGTTCGGTGTCGAGTTGTACGGCATCGCCAGCAGCGCCCGGGAACAGGCGCCATTCATCGAAGTCGGCGGGCTGGCTGATTTGCCGCGACTGGTGGGTGAGGTCGATTACGTGGTCAACCTGCTGCCCAATACGCCGGCCACTCACGACCTTTACGACGCGGCGCTGTTCAAGCAATTCAAGGCGACGGGTTTGTTTATCAACGTCGGACGAGGCGTTGCGGTGGTCGATGCCGATCTGGTGGAAGCGTTGAAGGAGGGCCATTTGGCCGGCGCGGTGATCGACGTCTGTCGTCAGGAGCCGCTACCGCAACGCCATCCATTCTGGACCGCCTGGGGCCTGCTGCTGACCGGGCATAGCTCGGCGCCGACCTCGCCAACCCTGATGACGCAGCTGTTCGTCGATAACCTGCGGGCGTATCAGGCGGGTGAGGCGTTGCGCGGGGTGGTGGATTTCAATCGCGGCTATTGATTCAGCCAGACCAAAGTGTGGGAGATTGGATGAATGGCTCACAGCTGAAATCCCGCTCAGCGACCCATTAACAAGTCCTGTGTACCGGCAGTCGCCAATGCTTGGCCGGCGCGCGTGCTGGCACTAGACTGGCGAACTTTTCTCCACCTGATGCAGATGCTTGAGCCATGGCCGCCAAAGTCGAACCGTTCTGGATACGCAAAACCCTCGATCAGCTCGATGCCCAGGAATGGGAATCGCTGTGCGACGGTTGCGGCCTGTGCTGCCTGCAAAAGCTCGAGGACGAGGAAGACAACTCGGTCTACTACACGCGCATCGCCTGCAAGCTGCTCGATCTTGACACCTGCCAATGCACCAATTACCCGAACCGCATGACCTTTGTGCCGGATTGCATCCAGCTCACGCCGGGCAGGGCCGACGAGTTCAAATGGCTGCCGCCGACCTGCGGCTACCGTTTGGTCAGCGAGGGCAAGGACCTGCCGCTGTGGCATCACCTGGTGTGCGGCGATCGCGAAGCGGTGCATCACGAACGCATCTCCCAGGCCGGACGCATGTTGGCCGAAGGCAGCGTGGCTGAAGATGACTGGGAAGATCACCTGATCTTTCGCGCCGGGTGAGTTTGAGCAGAGTCGACCAATGGCGGTCGGTCGCCCTTACGCAACAAGCCCGCTCCCACCAGTTATGAGTCCGACCACAACTGTGTGGACATTCTCAATCATTGTGGGGGCGGGCTTGCCCGCTAAGAGGCCAGCGGCCTCAACCGACATACAGAATCAGACGCCCGCTTTCGGCGACTTCAACGAATCATTGCCGGTCACGGTGGCGGTGCTGGTGGCCGCTTCAGCGCTGGCCTTCATCTTCGCCAGTTCGTCACCGGCGCGTTCGATTTTCGCGCGCACGTTGTTCATGTCCTGACGGCTTTTCTCCAGCAGGCTTTTCGCCGAGCTGTGGCCGGTGATGCCGCGGGCCAGTGCCACGCCGCCAATCGCCAACTGGATCAGGCCGAAAAAACCGCCGCGGCGCAGACCCTTGCCCATCATCACCACGCCGCCGGCCAGCGAGCCGACGCGTTCCCAGCCTTGCACGTTTTGGGTCGGATGGCTCTGGAACGGGGTGCTATCAATACGTTCGACGCGTTTGAGTTCGCTCATGATCGGTCTCCTTCAGGGATTGATACAAAACTGACTGCCGAAGTGATCGTGACGTTCCATTGAATTGCCGCGACTCAGCGGAATTTCGGCCCCGAGCGGGTATTCAGGCCCTTGGCCATGCGGTCGTAGAGCACGACGTTGACCGTGGCGGCGAGGTTCATGCAGCCGGTGGTGGGGATGTACACCACGTCCTCGCACCAATCGCGGATGTCTTGATCCAGCGAGCCGTCTTCCGGGCCGAAAATGTACAGAGCACGGTCGGGGTGGGTGTATTCCGGCAGCGAACGGGCGCCTTCGACCAGTTCCACGGCGACCGGGACGCAACCCAGCGGCAGGATTTTTTTCAGGTCATCGATGCCGATCAGCGGGATGTCGTAATGCACGCGCTTAGTGTCAGTGACGAAATCCGCGGCGCGCTCGTAGCGCTTGCCGGTGTAGAACACTGACGCCACGCCATAGCAACCGGCGGCGCGCATCACCGAACCGACGTTCTCCGGTGATTTGGGGTTGAACAAACCAATGCAGCTGTACCGTTTGTCTGCCACGAGCGGGGTGCCTTTGGGAAAAAGAGCGCGATTATACGGGGGAATGGGGGAGGGGTGGTCAGAAGTGGGTTGATCGTGACGTCGTCTTCGCGAGCAGGCTCGCTCCCGCACTGGATCTGCGTCGTTCACAAATTCCCTGTGGGAGCGAGCCTGCTCGCGAAGAGGCCAGCCAAGGCGATCGAAAAACTCAGTCTTCCTTCTTCATCAACCCCGCCAGCGCGGCAAACGGATTATGCGTGGCTTTGGCGGTTTTCGGGCTGCTCAAGGAGCCGTCGCCGAAATATTGCTGGTCGGTGTAGCGCGAGTGTTCATTGTCGTGGCAGTACAGGCACAGCAGTTCCCAGTTCGAACCGTCCTGGGGATTGTTGTCGTGATTATGGTCGCGGTGGTGCACGGTCAATTCGCTCAGGCGCTTACCGGCGAACTCACGGGCGCAGCGCCCGCACACGTGCGGGTACATCTTCAAGGCCTTGTCGCGGTAACCCATCTCTTTATCGCGCTTGGCGTCGGCGAGGATGCGGTCGAGCTTCGAGGTGTCGGTTGACGAACTCATGGGTTCACCTTTGTAAAAAAGACTAATGACAGTTGCGAACAATGTGCAGAGTTTAGCTCAGCCCTTGAGCTTCTCGGCAATCCAGATGGTGTGGCGCGTGCCTTTGTTGCCGTGGGCGAAGACCTGCACTTCCTCGGCCTTGAAGCCGGCCTTCTTCAGCTTGTCGGAAAACTGCCGGTCGGCGCTGGCCGACCACACCGCCAGTACGCCTTTGGGGCGCAGGGCCTTGGCGCACGCCGCCAGGCCACCGGCGGAGTAAAGCCAACTGTTGGCGCGCTGGGTCAGGCCTTCGGGGCCGTTGTCGACGTCGAGCATGATCGCATCAAAGCCCTGCGGCTCGGCTTGCAGCACCTTGGCCACGTCTTCCATTCGGATCACGGTGCGCGGGTCGAGCAACGGCTGGCCGGCCTTTTCCCCCAGCGGGCCACGGTTCCACTCGACCACGCCAGGCACCAGCTCGGCGACCACCACTTCGGCGGTCTTGCCCAGGTGCTTGAGCGCGGAGGCGAGGGTGAAGCCCATGCCGAGGCCGCCGATCAATACCCGCGAGTTTGGCCGGCCAGCGACTTTGCGGCAGGGAATTTCCGCCAGGGCGTCTTCGGAACCGTGCATGCGGGTGTTCATCAGTTGCCCGCCGTCGCCGCCCTGGATCTTGATGACGAAATCCTCGCCATACTCGAACAGGCACAGGGCGCCGCCGTTGTCAGGGATGGGCGCGGTGTCGAGCAGAACGAAACGTTTCATGGCGGTCTCTTAAGGGGAAGGCAAACTCGCGCGGTTGGGAGTAGCCTGCAAACAGACAACAAGGCCAACGGAGCCATTGATGAAGCGCACCATTCTAACGGTCATTGCCTTGGCCGCGCTCTCGATAACTGCAGCGCAAGCCCAGGAACTGCAAAGCGTCCCGAGCAGCCCGATGCCGATGCCCGGTTCGCCCGGCACTGCCACCCCCACGCCGTATCCACAGATCAGCCCGGCGCCACTGCCTCGAACCGGGCCGGGCAGCGGTGGCCCGCCATTGGTGCCAATCGAAATGCCCAGCCCGCCCAGCAAGGATCAGCCACTGCCGGGGCTGCAGGACACCCCACCGAAGTCGAAATCGCCGGGAGGCTAAACCTGCTGCGAGAGCAGTTGCCCGTCGGCCATGCGCAGGCGTTTGGAGAGAGACACGGCCAGGGCGCGGATGATTTTCGCGGCGATTTTCGGTGCGTCGTTGAGCATTTTTTCCAGCGAATCTTTGCCCAGGTTGAGCAACTGGCAGTTGCTCGCCGCCACGCAACTGGCCGACCGCCGCTCGCCGTCGAGCACCGCCATTTCACCGAACGCCCGGCCGCTGCGCAGGGTGGCCATGGTCACGCGTTGGCCGTCTTCGGTGGTTTTCTGCACGGCCACCTGGCCGGTATGGATGATGCACATGAAACTGCCGGCATCGCCCTCGCGAAAGATCTCTTCGCCCTCGACCACCGAGGTGATGCTGAAATAGCCCGACGCCGCCGCGAAATCTGCCGGCAACAGTTGGTCGAACAGGCCGCAATCCATCAGCCAGTCGCGAATTTCGTTGTTCAAAAAAGTGGGTTCTGACATGGCTTTATGTCTTTCTTGTGTTTAGTGCTGTTTGGCTTGCTGCCGCAGTTGCCCTGCGTGGGAGCGAGCTCGCTCCCACAGGAACTACGCCTACCGAGTTAAGACTCGGCCGCCGAACGGAGTTCCTCAGGCAATCCGCAAAACCTTGAAAACAAATCCATATTCGAGGGCTACGTCACGCAATCCCTGATAACGGCCGCTCATGCCGCCATGGCCTGCGCCGAGTTCGGTCTTGAGCAGCAGCAGATTGTTATCGGTTTTGCTGGCGCGAAGTTTAGCCACCCACTTGGCGGCTTCCCAATATTGCACGCGGCTGTCGTTGTAGCCGGCGATCACCAGCGTCGGCGGATACGCCTGGGCACGCACATTTTCGTAGGGGGCGTAGGCCTTGATCCGCTCGTAAACGTCCGGCTCGTCAGGATTGCCCCATTCGTCGTATTCGGTAACGGTCAGCGGCAGCTCCGGGTCGAGCATGGTGTTGAGGGTGTCGACGAACGGCACTTCGGCAATCGCCGCGCCGAACAACTCCGGACGTTGATTGAGCACGGCGCCGATCAACAAGCCGCCGGCGCTGCCGCCGCTGATCACCAGTTGCGGCGAAGTAGTGAAGCCTTCGGCGATCAGGTGTTCGGCGCAGGCAATAAAGTCGCTGAAGGTGTTGTGCTTGTGTTCCTGTTTGCCGGCGCGGTACCAGGCTTCCCCCAGCTCACCGCCGCCGCGCACATGGGCAATGGCGAAGGCGACGCCGCGATCGAGCAGGCTCAGGCGCGCGTGGGAGAACCACGGATCCAGGCTGGAGCCATAGGCGCCGTAACCGTACAAGTACAACGGAACCGGCTGCCCCAGCGCTTCCTTTTTCACCACCAGGCTGATCGGCACTTGCACACCGTCCGGCGCCGTGGCCCACAAGCGCTGGCTGACATAGGCATCGGCGTCGAACACACCGAGTACCGGCGTTTCCTTGAGCACGGTCTGTTCGCCACTGGCGAGGATCAGTTGCCGCACCTGGGCCGGGCGGTTCAAGGCCTCATAACGCAGGCGAATGCGGTCGCTGACGAACTCCAGGCTGTTCTGCACGTATAGGCTGTAGGCGGCGTCGGGCAGTTGCACGCGATAGGCCGGCAGGCCGTTCGGACGGACTTCGATGATCGGCAATCCGCCTTCGCGCAGGCTCAAGGTCAGGGCATCGGTGTTGAGCGTCACGCCGTCGAGCATCACGCTGGGGTTGTGCGGGATCAGGCTCAGCCATTCGGATGGCGTCGGCACCGCGCCGGTGTCGGCGGCGAAGTACAGGGCAAAGTTGATGCCGTCGCGGTTGGTGCGGATCAGCCAGGCCCACTCGCCGTCGAGTTTGCCGTGGTCGACGTCGTACTCATGGTCTTCGACCCGCGGCGCCAGGCAGGTGAATGGCAAGTGCGGCTGCGCGGCGTCCAGGGCCCAGACTTCGCTGGTGGTCTTGCTGCCCAATGTCAGCAACAACTGCAGCTCGGAACTGGACCGATAGCAGTGCATGAAGAAGCGCCCGTCCGGCTCATGGAACACTTCTTCGGCCGCCGTGCCATCGAGGCGATAGCGATAGAGTTTGTGCGGGCGGTGGGTGTCGTCCAGTTCGCCGAAAAACAGCGTCAGGCTGTCGTTGGCCCAGGTCATGCTGCCATCGCAGTCTTCAAAGGCCAGTTCGCTGACCTTGCCGTTGGACAGTTCCTTCACGAACAGGGTGTAAATCTCATCGCCACTGGAGTCGACGCTGTAGGCCAGGCGTTGGTGGTCCGGGCTGATGCTGAACGCGCCGAGGGAAAAGAACCCGCCGTTGGCCAGGGCGTTCGGGTCCAGCAACAACTGTTCCTGCCTGTCGTCGATCGTCAGGCTATCGTCCGCCGGGCGCGGGCAGCGGTAATGCCGCGGGTATTCGTCGCCAGCGGTGGTGCGGGTGTAATACAGATACGGGCCCCAGGGCGAGGGCAGCGACAGATCGGTTTCCAGGATTCGCCCCTTGATCTCTTCGAACAGGCTTTCGCGCAGGCCTTCCTGATCGGCCAGCTGCGCTTGCTGGTAGCTGTTTTCCGCGTTCAGGTAATCGAGGACCGGCGCGGTGTCGCGTTCTTGCAGCCAGGCATAAGGGTCATGGCCCTCGGCCTTGTGGGCAATCGGTGCATCGCTGGTGAGCGCGGTGGTCGGCATTGGGGGCTCTCGATCATTGTTCGAATAGGGCAGTTCAGACGCCGAGGCAGCCTGATGTGCGAAAAGTCGTTACTATAAGCGCCTCTTTGCCTGCCTTGCCATGGACACCATGACCGAGAACGACTATCTGATCGCCTGGGGCCTTTACGGCTTTGCCGCTTTAGGCTGCCTGTTGGTGTGGATGCGCATGACCCGCTGGATGTGGCGCTGGCTGCGCGAACCGCTGCGGTTGCTGATGGCGGTGCTGCTGTTTACCCCGACCATCGTCGACCCGGTGAAGGAAAAGATCGCCCCGGCCATCGCCATTACCGTGCTCGACTTGGCGTTGAAGGTGGGTAACAACGCCTGGCGGGCGATTTCCGATCTGTTGATGTACGGCATGATTGCTTTCGGTCTGTATCTGATTCTGGTGCTGATCCGCTTCCCGATCGAGCGCGCCTCCAAGGCTCGCCGTGAGCAGGCCGAAGCAGCGAAAGCCGCGGTACGTGCCTCGGAACCGGATGACGATCAACCGTTCGGTGTTGCTGGCGATGATCGTTATGGCCGGCCCCCGGTGCCGAGCAACCCGCAGCGGTCGCGCATCGAACCGCGGTTGTAAGCTGCCCCTGCCATTGAGCGAGAGTCCGCATGTGTGAGTTATTGGGCATGAGCGCCAATGTACCGACTGACATTGTGTTCAGCTTCACCGGGCTGATGCAGCGCGGTGGCCGTACCGGTCCGCACCGCGACGGATGGGGCATCGCCTTCTACGAAGGCCGTGGCCTGCGCCTGTTCCAGGACCCGGCGGCGAGTTCCGAGTCGGAAGTCGCCAACCTGGTGCAGCGCTATCCGATCAAGAGCGAAGTGGTGATCGGCCACATTCGCCAAGCCAACGTCGGCAAGGTCTGCCTGTCCAACACCCATCCTTTCGTGCGTGAACTCTGGGGCCGCAACTGGTGCTTCGCCCATAACGGCCAATTGGCGGACTTTCACCCAGCCAGCACGTTCTACCGGCCGGTAGGCGATACCGACAGCGAAGCGGCGTTCTGCGATTTGCTCAACCGTGTGCGCCAGGCGTTCCCCGAACCGGTCGAGGTTGAAGCGTTGTTGCCGGACTTGGTGGCGGCCTGCGCCGAATACCGCAGCAAAGGCGTGTTCAACTGCTTACTCAGCGATGGCGACTGGCTGTTCTGCTATTGCTCGACCAAACTGGCGCAAATCACTCGACGTGCCCCATTCGGCCCGGCGCGGTTGAAGGATGTCGATGTGATCGTCGACTTCCAGGCCGAAACCACGCCCGACGACGTGGTGACTGTGATCGCCACCGAACCTCTGACCGAAAACGAAACCTGGACCCGCTACGAACCGGGCCAATGGAGCCTGTGGCGACGCGGCGAATGCGTCAGCCACGGCCAGACCGAATAAGGACGTCTTGTATGTTGCTCAGTTATGTACGGCTGGTGTTGTTCGCGATTGGTCTGTTGGTCGGTGTCCAGGTGCCTGGATTTATCAGTGATTACAGTAAGCGCGTCGAAGCGCATTTGATTGAAGCGCAGACCAGCCTGCGCGGTTTCCAAGGCACCGCCGAGCAGTTTTTCAAAGGCGACTTGCAGGCGCTGGTCGCGCATTACCGCGCCAGCGACGACCCGGTGTTCCGCAGCGATGCCGACAGTCTCGGTGCCTTGCTCAACCGCCAGGTCGCGCTCGACAAGCAATACCAGGCGATGCAAGGCCCGTGGTACATCCGCTTCCTGCAAGTGGTGCTGGCCGCCGACCCGGACATTCGCAAGGAAACCTGGAATGGCTACAGCTACCAAATTTTGCTGACTCCGGAAGCCATGATCTGGGGCATGAGTGGCGCATTGCTGCTGTCGTTCGGCATCGAATGCCTGTTCCGCCTGATCGACTGGGTGGTACTCGGCGGCAAACGCCTGCGCCAGAGCCGGCCGATTGAGGATCGGGATGTGCGGGGGCTCTGACTGCAGCAATACGCAACGGACTGCTGTTGTGGCGAGGGAGCTTGCTCCCGCTCGTGAATCGCACTTTGTGGCGAGGGAGCTTGCTCCCGCTGGGCTGCGCAGCAGCCCCAAAAACCAGTCACCTCGGTATGCCAGTCAGACCGCGTGCTCAGGGTTTACGACTGCTGCGCAGCCGAGCGGGAGCAAGCTCCCTCGCCACAAGAGGCGTGTCAGTCCGCCAACACGATGTAACCCTCACCCACCTCCCGCGCATACCCCGCCAACACCTGCCGACACAAC
This sequence comes from Pseudomonas rhizozeae, assembly GCF_031583775.1. Lineage (NCBI taxonomy): Bacteria > Pseudomonadati > Pseudomonadota > Gammaproteobacteria > Pseudomonadales > Pseudomonadaceae > Pseudomonas > Pseudomonas rhizozeae. The sequence goes on along the minus strand of NZ_JAVLSB010000072.1, from coordinate 54,269 downwards.
GCCACCACTTCCTCGACCCATTCCACGCCCACCCGCCATGACACCACCACCTGTAAGTTCGGCGGGCGTTGTTCGAGGGCCAGTAAGGTCAATTCGCCGCGCGCCAGTTCCTCGGCCACCAGCACCGGGGGCAGGGCGCCGATGCCGAAGCCGTCGCGCAACAATCGGGTGATCGCCGACACCGAATTCACGCAGTTCAGCCGTGGCGTCAGCACGCCATTGGCCTGCATCAGCGCGAGCACGTCCTGGTGTGGGTGGGAATTCTTCGAGTAAGTGATGATCCGCTCTTGTGCCAGGTCGGCGACGCTGGCGTATTCGCGGTTGTAGATCGAGTGGCTGGCGACGATCCAGCCCATGGGATGGCTGGCAAGCTCCAGGCTGCGCACGCTTTCCTGGCGCAGCAGGTCGGTTTGCAGGATCAGATCGAGAAAGCCTTTTTGCAGTTGATCGCAGAGGTTGAGCGAGGTATCGGCCACCAGTTCGATCTCCACCCGCGGGTAGTCCTCGGTCATCCGCGCTACCAAGGGGCTGAGCCAGGTGTGGATCACCGTGTCCATGACCCCGATGCGGATGCGCCCGACCTTGCTCGAACGGGTTTCGATCGACTGCTTGAGCGCCTGCATGGTATCGATCATTTGCTCGGCGTACTCAAGCACTTTCAAGCCTTCCGGCGTCAGGCTCACACCGCGTGAATCACGCAGGAACAGCTTCACCCCCAGCTCGCTTTCAAGCACGGCGATGCGGCTGGAAATCGACGCCTGGGTGGTGAACAGCTTGTCTGCGGTCAGGCGAAAACTCTTGAGCCGGGCGACCCAGACGAAGGTCTCGAGAAACTTCAGGTTCATGGGGATAAGGTTTTCTTATGCCTAAGGCGGGTTTTTATTAGTTGGACGCCGCGCGCCGCGAGCGCCAAAAATCGACGCATCCGGCCACCACGATAGGCGTCGTGGCGGCTCAGAACAATACCAATAAAAGCTGCGCGGAGATTCGCCATGAGTGCCCCCGACACCCTCGACATCCCCAAGGCCACGACCCGGCCAGGCCCGTTCGACTGGTACCGCAACATCAATCAGCAGGAACGCCGCACGTTCTGGAGTTGCAAGATCGGCTACGGCCTGGACGGCATGGACACGCAGATGCTCAGCTTCGTCGTGCCGACCCTGATCGCAATGTGGGGCATCACCACCGGCGAAGCGGGGCTGATCCACACCAGCACCCTGATTGCCTCGGCCATTGGCGGTTGGGTCGCCGGGATTCTTTCCGACCGCATCGGCCGCGTGCGCACCTTGCAATTGACGGTGCTGTGGTTTGCCTTCTTTACCTTCCTCTGCGGTTTCGCCCAGAACTACGAACAACTGCTCATCAGCCGCACCTTGATGGGCTTCGGCTTCGGCGGCGAATGGACCGCTGGCGCGGTGCTGATGGGGGAAGTGATTCGCGCCAAAGACCGTGGCAAAGCGGTGGGCATGGTGCAATCCGGCTGGGCCTTGGGCTGGGGGCTGACGGCGATTCTGTATGCGCTGCTGTTCTCCGTGTTGCCGCCGGAAGACGCCTGGCGTGCGCTGTTTATCCTCGGCATCGTCCCGGCGATCTTCGTGATCTTCGTCCGGCGCCTGGTCAAGGACCCGGAAATCTACCGCCAGGCCAAGGCCCTCCAGGAGCCGAGCAACCCGGCCCGGTTCTACGAGATTTTCGCCCCCGGCATCCTGTTCACCACGATTCGCGCCTCGATCCTGACCACTGGCGCCCTCGGCGGTTACTACGCGATCACCTCGTGGCTGCCGACCTTCCTCAAGAACGAACGAGGTCTAAGCGTGCTGGGCACCGGCGGTTATCTGGCCATGGTGATCATCGGTTCCTACGTCGGTTACGTCATCAGTGCGTACTTGACTGACATCCTCGGGCGAAAAAAGAACTTCATCCTGTTTGCCGTCGGCTCGTTCACCATCGTCCTGCTGTACACCCAATTGCCGGTGAGCAATGGCGTGATGCTGTGGTTGGGCTTCCCGCTGGGTTTCTTCGCCTCAGGGATTTTCAGCGGCATGGGGGCGTTTCTGACCGAGTTGTTTCCGACGCGGATTCGTGGCTCTGGCCAGGGTTTCTGCTACAACATTGGCCGGGCCCTGGCGGCGCTGTTTCCGCTGTTGATCGGGCTGCTCAGCCAGCATGTGCCACTGAGTGTCGGCATCGGCGCGTTTGCGGCGGTGTCCTATGGTGTGGTGATCGTCGCCGCGCTGAGTTTGCCGGAGACCCGCGGCAAGCAATTGGATGCGCAATAGCTCAACGCTTAAGAACTGATAGCCTGTGGGGCAACCGTCCCACAGTAGAACGATAAAATTCCCACAGGAGCACGCACCGTGAGCCGCCTGTTATTGAACTGCGACATCGGCGAAAGCTTTGGCAACTGGACCATGGGTCTGGACGCCGACGTCATGCCTTACATCGATTGCGCCAACGTCGCCTGCGGCTTCCATGCCGGCGACCCGAGCATCATGCGCAAAACCGTTGGCCTGGCCCTGAGAAACGGCGTGCTGATCGGCGCACACCCGGCTTATCAGGATCTGGCGGGGTTCGGTCGCCGCTCCATGGCCTACACCGCCGAAGAGCTGCGCGACCTGCTGCATTACCAGATCGGCGCGCTGGACGGCATTTGTCGAGCTCAGGATGGCCAGGTCAGTTACGTCAAACCCCACGGCGCGATGTACAACGACATGATGGCCAACCCGGCGCAATTGCGCACGGTGATCCAGGCCGTCGCCGACTACAATCCGCAATTGCCGTTGATGTTGCTGGCGACCCGTGACAACAGTGCGGCGCAAGCCCTGGGCGATGAATACGGCGTGACCCTGTGGTTCGAGGCGTTCGCCGACCGTGCCTACGACAGCGCCGGCAAACTGGTCTCGCGCCAGTTGCCGGGCGCCGTGCATCACGATCCTGAAGACATACTTCAGCAAGCCATGACCATCGCCCGTGGTGACGCCCTGGTCGCCAGCGACGGCAGTGCCCTGCAGTTGCAGGCCCACACCTTGTGCGTGCACGGCGACAACGCCAGTTCGGTGGCGGCCGTGCGGCGCATCCGTGAGGCGCTGAATCAGCAGTTCGCGCCATGAAGCCACGGGTGGAAGTGGTGGCGGTGGATTGTCTGATGGTGCGGCTGTTCGATGAAATCGCCGAGGCCAACATGCCGTGGATGCTCGCGGCCAGCGACAACCTGCGAGCAGCGTTCGGCGCGCAGTTGATCGACCTGGTGCCGTCCTACACCACATTGATGGTGCATTACGATGTGCTCGCGCTGGACCCGGCGCAGGCTCGCGAATTGATTACCGAAGCGTTGATCGATCTGTCGCCCAACGCCCGCGCCAGCGGCCAGTGCCATGTGCTGCCGGTCTGGTATGACCTGAGCGTCGGCCCGGAATTGACCCTGTTGGCACAGCGCGCAGGCCTCCAGGTCAGCGAGGTGATTCGCCGGCACAGCGAGCATGAGTACCAAGTGTTCGCCTTGGGTTTCGCCCCCGGGTTTGCCTTTATGGGCCTGGTGGACGAAGCGCTGGCAGCGCCGCGATTGAACACGCCGCGCAAAAAGGTCGCGGCCGGGAGCGTCGGCATTGCCGAGCGGCAAACCGCGGCCTACCCGGTGGTGTCCCCCGGTGGCTGGAACCTGATCGGCCGCACTCCGGCCAGGTTGTTTGACCGCGAGCGCGATGGCTACAGCCTGATGCAGCCGGGCGACACCGTGCGTTTCGCCGCCGTCGAGCATGCTGAATTCATCCGCCTGGGCGGCGACGACACACCGCTGGAGGCGTTGGCATGAGCCATTTATCGATCGAAGCCAGCACCCCGCTGTGCCTGTTGCAGGACGCCGGCCGTTTTGGCGTGCGGCACCTGGGCGTGACCCAGGGCGGCGGGCTGGATTGGCGTTCGTTGTCTTGGGCTAATTGGTTGCTGGGCAATCAACTGAACGCGCCGGTCATCGAAATTACCCTCGGCGGCTTCTGTGTGGTGGCCGAAGAAGATTGCCTGCTGGCGCTGGCCGGCGCTGATCTTGGCGCACAGCTCGACGGCCAGGCTTTGCTGCCATGGCGCAGTTTCAAACTGCGCAAAGGCCAGCGCTTGCAGTTCACTCAGCCGCTCTCCGGAGCCCGCGCCTATCTGGCCGCGCCCGGTGGGTTCGATGCGCCCAAGGTCTTGGGTAGCAGCGCCACCGTGGTCCGCGAAGCGCTCGGTGGCCCGGATGGCCTCGGTCGGCCGCTGGCCAAAGGCGCGACCCTGAGCTACCACGGCGAACCGCCCTTGCTGGTACGAACACTGCCCGACGAGCACGTGCCGAACTTCAACACTGACGCACCGCTGGATCTGGTACTCGGCGCCCAGCACGGACAGTTCACCGGCCTGAGTCTGTTCGACGCCTTCAACACGCCCTGGACCCTCGACAGCCGCGGCGACCGCATGGGCATCCGCCTGCTCGGCGCGGCGCTGGAATACCAGGGCCAGCCGATGATCTCCGAGGGCATTCCCCTCGGCGCCGTGCAAGTGCCGCCGGACGGCCAGCCGATCGTGCTGCTCAATGACCGGCAGACGATCGGCGGTTATCCAAGGTTGGGGGCATTGACGCCGTTATCGCTGGCGCGACTGGCACAGTGTTTGCCAGGGGCGGCGGTGCGGTTGCGACCGGTGGTGCAGGAGGTGGCGCATCGGGAGCAGGTCGAGTATTTGCGGCGCTTTTGACTGTGGCGAGGGAGCTTGCTCCCGCTAGGCTGCGAAGCGGCCTCTCTTTTAGAAAGCAGGGCCTGCTGCGCAGTCCAGCGGGAGCAAGCTCCCTCGCCACAGGGGTGGTGGCTTACTTGGACAAAAACCGCATCCCTTCCTCCAACCCCCGTAACGTCAGGGGGTACATCTGGTCGTCGATCAGGTCGCGCACGATATTGGTCGAGGAGGTGTAGCCCCACGTGTCTTTCGGGTAGGGGTTGATCCAGATGATTTTTTTGTACTTCTCCATGAAACGTTGCATCCAGACGTAGCCGGCCTCTTCGTTCCAGTGTTCGACGCTGCCGCCGGCCTGGGTGATTTCGTAGGGCGCCATGGCGGCGTCGCCGATGAAGATCACTTTGTAGTCGGCGCCGTACTTGTGCAACAGGTCCTGGGTGGAGAAGCGCTCGGAGGTACGGCGCATATTGTTCTTCCACACTGATTCATAAATGAAGTTGTGGAAGTAGAAGTACTCCAGGTGCTTGAACTCGGTCTTGCAGGCGGAGAACAGTTCTTCGCAGATTTTTACATGGGCGTCCATCGAGCCGCCGATGTCGAACAGCAGCAACAGCTTGACGGTGTTGCGGCGCTCGGGGCGCATCTGGATGTTCAGCAGCCCGGCATCCTTGGCGGTGTGGTCGATGGTGCCGTCGATGTCGAGTTCTTCCGCCGCGCCCTGGCGGGCGAATTTGCGCAAGCGGCGCAGCGCGACCTTGATGTTGCGCGTGCCCAGTTCCACCGAGTCGTCGAGGTTCTTGTACTCGCGCTGGTCCCAGACTTTCGCCGCTTTGCCCTGACGCTTGCCGGCGTCGCCCACGCGAATGCCTTCCGGGTTGAAGCCCCCGGAACCGAACGGGCTGGTGCCACCGGTGCCGATCCACTTGTTGCCGCCGGCGTGGCGCTCTTTCTGTTCTTCCAGGCGTTTCTTGAACTCCTCGATCAACTTATCGAGGCCGCCGAGAGATTGAATGGCCGCGCGCTCTTCATCGGTCAGCGAGCGCTCGAATTCCTTGCGCAGCCAGTCTTCGGGAATCAACGCCTGCAAGTGATCGTCGAGTTTTTCCAGGCCATTGAAGTAGGCGCTGAAGGCGCGGTCGAATTTATCGAAATGTCGCTCGTCCTTGACCAGGATCGCCCGGGACAAGTAGTAAAACTCGTCCATGTCAGCGAAGGTCACCCGTTGTTTAAGGGCGTTGATCAGGTCCAGCAGTTCGCGCACCGAAACCGGGACCTTGGCCGCGCGCATTTCGTTGAACAGATTCAGCAGCATGGCATCAGCCTCTTAGCGCGTGCCGCGACGGCTCATGAACGCCAGGCGCTCCAGCAGTTGCACGTCCTGTTCGTTCTTGACCAGCGCGCCGGCCAGCGGCGGGATGGCTTTGGTCGGATCGCGCTCGCGCAGCACCGCCTCGCCGATGTTGTCGGCCATCAGCAGTTTCAGCCAGTCCACCAGTTCCGAGGTCGACGGCTTCTTTTTCAGGCCCGGCACTTTGCGCACGTCAAAGAACACGTCGAGGGCTTCGCTGACCAGGTCTTTCTTGATGTCCGGGTAGTGCACATCGACGATTTTCTGCAGCGTGGTGCGGTCCGGGAAGGCGATGTAATGGAAGAAGCAACGACGCAGGAAGGCATCCGGCAGCTCTTTCTCGTTGTTGGAGGTAATGATGATGATCGGGCGAACCTTGGCCTTGATGGTCTCGTCGATTTCGTAGACATAGAACTCCATCTTGTCGAGTTCTTGCAGCAAGTCGTTGGGGAACTCGATGTCGGCCTTGTCGATTTCGTCGATCAGCAGAATCACCCGTTCCTCGGACTCGAACGCCTCCCAGAGCTTGCCTTTCTTCAGGTAATTGCGAACGTCGTGGACTTTTTCCGTGCCCAGTTGCGAGTCGCGCAGACGGCTGACCGCGTCGTACTCGTACAGGCCCTGGTGCGCCTTGGTGGTGGATTTGATGTGCCAGGTAATCAGCTTCGCGCCAAAGGATTCGGCCAGTTGCTCGGCGAGCATGGTCTTGCCGGTGCCCGGCTCACCCTTGACCAGCAATGGTCGCTCCAGGGTGATGGCGGCGTTGACCGCCAGCTTCAGGTCTTCGGTGGCGACGTAGGCCTGGGTGCCTTCGAACTTCATCTGCTAATCCTCGAACGGTAACGCCGGCCTGACACGCAGGGCGGGGCGGGGAAATTGGGGCTATCCCGACTATAACGCGCCGCCCGGTCAACTGTGAACGCAGACGACTTATTCAGTCTCTGAATGGGGCGTCACATGCTGACTCAGTTTCGGCGCGTGGCCAGTATTCAGGTATCGCCTTTTTGGCGATAGCCTCTGCGGCATGTGTACTAGATACCGAGGACATCCAGATCGGCGCCGATACCTTGTACCTTGATGCTTTGGCGCAGAACGCGAAGGATGAGAACACACGGATTTTCATCGATTGGCGCGCTCGTACAGGCTTGCCGCTCAATCAAGCGGCCGAGGCGCTGGGTGTCAGTGCCCGGAGCATCAGCCGCTACAGCAGCGGACGGGAACCGGTGCCTCGATCGTTGGCATTGGCTTGTCTGGGCTGGGATTCTCTGCAACCTGCGCCAGCGCTGAACGCGGCCGAAGACACCGGCCGCTACACCGCCACTCGTAAACCCTAACCCGCTTCCGGCTTGGGCTGTTCATACCGCGCGTTGAAGGCCTGGACGAAGCCGTTTCGCAGGATCTGCAGGAACGCCTGGAAGGCGCTGATGTTCTGCTGATGCACGTTGCCGCTGAGTTCGACGCGGGTGGCGAACTGGTTTTTGCTCTGGTTTTTCAACACGGTTTCGCTCGCACCGACCAGCGCTTCCCAGACGGAGCGAAACAGGCCTTTGTTTTTGTTCTCCACGTCTTGCTGCCAGTTGAACACGTCGACGTCCTTGAGCAGCGGCTTGATGTAACCGGTCAATTGGGCTTTTTTCGCCTGGGCTTCGATCACCACGTCGCCATGGCCGGCGTTGAAATCGAATTTGCCGTAAGCCGAAGCAAAATCGTTCATGCGCTTGAGTTCGATATCGCGGGCACGCAGGCGGAATTCGAAGTCTTCGAAATTGCTCAGCGGGTCGAAAGTCGCTGTGGCCTCCAGCGGCGCATGCCCCAGTAACAGAGCCTTGCCGTCGAAGCGCGCGTCGCGCCGGCCTTCGGTGTCGACCACGTTGGTCAGGTTATAGACGCTGGCGTTGATGTCGGTGGCGCTCATGTTCACCGGCGGTTTGGAGTTGAAATTGCGGAAGGTGATCTTGCCGTCGGCGATACGTACTTCGTTGAGGGTGACTGGCAACAGCTTGCCCAATTGTTCACGCCAGTCCGTGCCTTCACCGGTCTGGGAGTTTTGTTTGTTGGCGCCGCCGTCGACGAAGTTGACTTCAGGATTGACGAACAGTACCTCAGCCACCACCGCATGGTCGTACCACAGCGAATGCCAGCTCACCGACAGGTCAATCATCGGCGCCTTGACGAACGGCACCGGCACTTTACCGTCGACTTTGACGATCTCCAGCCCATTGATCTTGTAGGCGCCGCGCCACCAGGCCAGGTCGACATCGACGATTTGCCCCCGGTAGTCGCCCATGTTCGCCAACTTCTCGTTGAGATAGTCGCGAACCATATAAGGCAGGGCAATATGCAGGGCCACCACCAGTACAACCAGGCCAGCGAGGGTCCACAAGGGCCAACTGTAACGACGTTTCATGGGCACAGCCTCAGGCAGTATTAAGCGATGGACTGCGCCGCTCGGCAGACGTTCGCCTCGACTGGACGACCGCTGGCACGAGGCATACCCTTGGACGCTATTTCCACGCTGTATAAGGACCCAGCCATGAGCCGTATTTTTGCTGACAATGCCCATTCCATCGGCAACACGCCGCTGGTGCAGATCAACCGGATTGCACCGCGCGGGGTGACCATCCTGGCGAAGATCGAGGGGCGCAACCCCGGCTATTCGGTCAAATGCCGGATCGGCGCCAACATGATCTGGGACGCCGAAAGCAGCGGCAAACTCAAGCCTGGCATGACCATCGTCGAACCCACGTCCGGCAACACCGGCATTGGCCTGGCCTTCGTTGCCGCCGCCCGTGGCTATAAGTTGATGCTGACCATGCCGGCGTCGATGAGTATCGAACGGCGCAAGGTGCTCAAGGCATTGGGGGCTGAACTGGTCCTGACCGAGCCTGCGAAGGGCATGAAAGGGGCGATCGAGAAGGCCGGTGAAATCGTCACCAGCGACCCGTCGAAATACTTTATGCCGGCGCAATTCGAAAACCCGGCCAACCCGGCAATTCACGAGAAAACTACCGGTCCGGAGATCTGGAACGACACCGATGGCGCCGTCGACGTGCTGATCGCCGGCGTGGGAACAGGTGGAACCATCACCGGCGTTTCGCGGTATATCAAGAATACTCAGGGCAAACCGATTCTGTCGGTGGCGGTCGAGCCGGTTGCCTCGCCGGTGATCACCCAGGCGCTGGCCGGCGAGGAAATCAAGCCGAGCCCGCACAAAATTCAGGGCATCGGCGCCGGTTTCGTGCCGAAGAACCTGGACCTTTCCATGGTCGACCGCGTGGAATTGGTGACCGACGACGAGTCCAAGGCCATGGCGTTGCGCTTGATGCAGGAAGAGGGGATTTTGTGCGGCATTTCCTGTGGGGCGGCGATGGCAGTGGCGGTGCGCCTGGCCGAAACCCCGGAAATGCAGGGCAAGACTATCGTGGTGATCCTGCCGGACTCCGGTGAACGCTACCTGTCGAGCATGCTGTTCAGCGATTTGTTTACCGATCAGGAAACCCAGCAATAACGTTCATGTGTCGCCAGGCTGATTCAGGTCAGCCCTGGTTCAGCTAGCCTGTGTTAAGAAGTGCTTTGTTATGAACGCCTCGACACTGAAGTTTGAGGCGTACGGGTTTTTCCCCGGCTCATGAATGTTTATCATGCCCGGCTGCCGCGTCGGGCAAATGACGTGGCGAACTGTCGTCTATTTTCAAGGAGTCATTGATGACCTTTCCCTTTGCCGCCAAGGCGTTGGTGCTGTTGCTGTTTCTGGGCAGCACGCTGTATGTGCATCTTCGTGGCAAGGCCCGATTGCCGGTTCTACGGCAGTTCGTCAACCATTCAGCGCTGTTCGCCCCTTACAACGCGTTGATGTACCTGTTCTCCAGCGTACCGTCCAAGCCTTATCTGGACCGCAGCAAGTTTCCGGAACTGGATGTGCTGCGCGACAACTGGCAAGTCATCCGCGACGAAGCCATGCACCTGTTCGACGAGGGCTATATCCGCGCCGCCGAAAAGAACAACGACGCTGGCTTCGGCTCGTTCTTCAAGAAAGGCTGGAAGCGTTTCTACCTCAAGTGGTACGACAAGGCCTTGCCATCGGCCGAGTTGCTGTGCCCGAAAACTGTCGAGCTGGTCAACCGCATTCCCAATGTCAAAGGCGCGATGTTCGCCTTGCTGCCCGGCGGCAGCCATTTGAACCCGCACCGCGATCCGTTCGCCGGTTCACTGCGTTATCACTTGGGCCTGTCGACGCCCAACTCCGACGACTGCCGTATTTTCGTCGACGGCCAGGTCTACGCCTGGCGCGATGGCGAAGACGTGATGTTCGACGAAACCTATGTGCATTGGGTCAAGAACGAGACCGAGCAAACCCGGGTGATCCTGTTTTGCGACGTCGAACGCCCCCTGAGCAGCCGCGTCATGACCCGCCTCAACCGCTGGGTCAGCGGGCTGCTCGGCCGTGCCACCGCACCGCAAAACACCGATGATGAACGTGTCGGCGGCATCAACCAGGCCTACGCCTGGAGCAAAAACTTCAGCGACACCTTTAGCGGCGGCGTCAAACAATGGAAACGCCGCCACCCCAAAGCCTATCGCGTCTTGCGCCCGGTGCTGGCGGTGGTGGTGCTGACGGCATTGGGGTATTGGTTGATTGGCTGACGATCAACGCAAAAAAAACCGCTCCTTGTGAGCGGTTTTTTTGTGCTTGCCGTGCATTCCTTGTCCCCATGATTGGGCCTTGTTGTCGCCTGAGGTTAGGAGGCTAGGCCATGCCTTTCGTTACTGGGCTTTTGTCCAAGTCATTGCAATCTATGTCGATCCCCATCACCAAGGGCGAGGCATCGCACGCTCACATCACTGCCGTGCACCCACCTCAAGCGGCTTTACCAGCGTCGGTTTCAGTACCAGCCACAGCGCTGCGGCGATCAGCACGCCGCCGTAGAGGTGCGCCATCGATAGCGGTTCGTCCAGCAGTAATGCGCCCCAGAGCACGCCGAACGGCGGGATCATGAAGGTCACGGTCATGGACTTGACCGGGCCGATGGAGGTCAGCAAGCGGAAGTACAGAATGTAGGCGAATGCGGTGCAGACCAGGCCCAGTCCCAGCAACGACAGCCAGACGTGCCAGCCGCCCCAACTCGCGGGCGGGTGGGTCACAGCGCTGTAGCCGAACAGTGGCAGCAGGAACAGGGTGGCGCCGAGCATGCTGCCCAAGGCCGACAAGCGGCTGTCGAGCCCGCCCTGTTGATCGAGCCAGCGCCGGGTGAGGAAACCGGCGAAGCCGTAGCAGGTGGTGGCCATCAGGCATGCGAGGGCGCCCATCAGCAGTTGCAGGTCGAACGCCACCGGGCCGGCGCGGGTCAGGATGCCGACGCCAAACAGCCCCAGGCAGACGCCGGCGACTTTTGCCGGGGTGAGTTTTTCGCTGAAGAACAAACCGCCAATCAGCACGCCCATCAGCGGCGTGGTGGCGTTGAAGATCGCCGAATAACCGGCGGGCAACACCAGTGCCGCCACCGAGTACAAGGTCGCTGGAATACCCGAGTTGATCAGGCCCAGGACCATGATCGGCTTGAGCTTGCCTTTGAAATCCCAACTGATGCGCATCAGCCCCAGGATCACCAGCAACCCGACGAACGCAATCGAGACCCGGAAAAACGCCGTGGGAATAGTGCCGATGACCGGCGCGATGATCCGCATGAACAGGAAGCTCGCGCCCCAGATCGCCGCCAATGACAGCATATGAACAACATCAACAGGTCTCACGGCCACATCCTTTCCATAGGCAAGGGCGAGAGTGTTGCCGAGGGCTTGATGGATGGCAACCGGAAAACGAGTAGCGAATTGCGCGCGAGCACATCGGCAGCGTTGATGTCCGCGTGGGTGACTGCCGGGTCGGAAAAATCCGCTTCGCCTGCAGCCGATTCACTGGCTAAGCTCAGGTTTCCGAATTCCCGCAGAGGTCTCACCATGGCGCAGCAATGGCCGGCCACCGACATCGCCCGAATGATCCTCAATGGCTTCGATGATTATCGCGAGCACTTCCGGCAAATCACCGACGGCGCCCGGGCGCGTTTCGAGAACGCGCGCTGGCAAGAGACCCAGAGCGCCTCGGCCGCGCGGATCAATCTGTATGAGGAAAAGGTCAGCGAAACCGTCAGCCGCTTGCGTGAAGCGTTCGAGGTAGAGGTCTTGATGGAGGTCAGTTGCTGGCCATTGGTCAAAAGCGCCTACATCAGCCTGATCGACCTGCGGTTTGACGATGAGCTTTCCGAGACCTGGTACAACTCGATTTTCTGCGGGCTGTTCAGCCATGACCTGATCAGCGATGGCTGCATGTTTATCCATACCACCCGGCCCAGCCTGCGCCGGGCCCGCGCCGCGCAAACCCGGACCTACAAGCCCAACGGTCAGTTGTCCGGGATGCTGGCGAGCATTTTTGCCGATTATCGCTTCAGCCAGGATTACGCCGACTTGGCCGGCGATCTGCAACGCCTCGAAGCGCAGTTGCGCGAGAACCTGCCGGACTGGGTGTGCAAGGACTCGGAGCTGGCGGTGGAGCTGTTCTCCTCGGTGCTCTACCGCAACAAGGGCGCTTACCTGGTCGGGCGTATTTATACCCGGGACGAGCAGTGGCCACTGGTAATCCCACTGCTGCACCGCGAGGGCCGGGGCATTCAGATCGATGCGTTGATCACCGACGAAGCCGACGTGTCGATCATTTTTTCCTTCACCCGCTCGTATTTCATGGTCGATGTGCCGGTCCCGGCGGAGTTCATCGGCTTTCTGCGGCGCATTCTGCCGGGCAAGCACATCGCTGAGCTGTACACCTCGATCGGCTTCTATAAACACGGCAAGTCCGAGTTCTATCGGGCGTTGATCAACCACCTGGCCAACACTGATGACCAGTTCATCATGGCCCCCGGTGTCCGTGGCATGGTGATGAGCGTGTTCACCCTGCCGGGCTTCAATACGGTGTTCAAAATCATCAAGGACCGCTTTTCGCCATCGAAAAACGTTGATCGCGCCACGGTGATCGAGAAGTATCGACTGGTGAAAAGCGTCGACCGGGTCGGGCGCATGGCCGATACCCAGGAATTCGCCGACTTCCGTTTCCCGCTGAGCAAGTTCGAGCCGGCGTGCCTTGAAGAGTTGCTCGATGTGGCGCCATCCACGGTGTCGGTCGAAGGCGAAACGGTACTGATCCGCCACTGCTGGACCGAGCGCCGGATGACCCCGCTGAACCTTTACCTGGAAAACGCCAACGAAGCGCAGGTCCAAGAAGCGCTGCAGGATTATGGGCTGGCGATCAAACAACTGGCGGCGGCGAACATCTTCCCCGGCGACATGCTGCTGAAGAACTTCGGCGTTACTCGCCACGGCCGGGTGGTGTTCTACGATTACGACGAGATTTGCTTCCTCACTGAAGCTAATTTCCGCCACATTCCCGAACCGCGTACGCCGGAAGACGAAATGGCCTCCGAGCCGTGGTACTCGATCGGCCCGCTGGACGTGTTTCCCGAAGAGTTTCCGCCATTCCTGTTCGCCGATGCCGGGCAACGCAAACTGTTCGACCGCTTGCACGGCGAGCTGTACAACGCCGACTACTGGAAAAGCCTGCAGGAGGCCATTCGCGCCGGCAAGGTGATTGATGTGTTCCCTTATCGGCGCAAGGGCCAGGAGCAGCTGTAAGCGCCAAGCCACAAGCGGCCAGTTGGAAGCGTGGTTTACAGCTTGCCGCCCCTTCTCTGTTACCCTTGCCGCTTTTGGCTTACAGCTTGCCGCTGCTTCTATGACCGACCAAACGCCTTCCATCGACAAACTGCTGAACAACCTCGACCACGCCATGCTTGCCGACCGTCACCGGCTGCGGCGGCAGTTGCTCGAGCTGCGCAAGAAACCCGACGAGGCCAAGCTGGCGCAGTGGGTGACGCGCATGCAGGCGTCCTGCGACCAAGTGCTGGCGCGGCGCGCGAGCCTGCCGGTGATTCGTTACGACGACAGTTTGCCGATTGCCGCCAAACGCGACGAAATCAAACAAGAGTTGCTCAAGCACCAGGTGCTGATCATCGCTGGCGAAACCGGCTCCGGCAAAACCACCCAGTTGCCGAAAATCTGCCTGGAAATCGGTCGCGGCCAGCACGGTTTGATCGGCCACACCCAGCCGCGCCGGATCGCTGCGCGCAGCGTCGCCAGCCGTGTGGCCGAAGAACTGGCCACGCCGCTCGGCGCGCTGGTCGGCTACCAGGTACGGTTCGAAGACCAGAGCGATTCCAATACCCTGATCAAACTGATGACCGACGGCATCCTGCTGGCGGAAACCCAGAATGACCGCTACCTCGAACGCTACGACACGATCATCGTCGACGAAGCCCACGAACGCAGCCTTAACATCGACTTCCTGCTCGGCTACCTGAAAACCCTGCTGCCACGTCGCCCGGACCTGAAAGTCATCATCACTTCGGCGACCATCGACCTGGAGCGCTTTTCCAAGCATTTCGACGATGCGCCGATTGTCGAAGTGTCGGGCCGTACCTTCCCGGTCGACACTTGGTATCGACCGCTGACCCTGGAGCAGGACGAAGAGGGCAACCGCGTCGAGGACGACCTGACTGTCGACCAGGCGATCCTCGCCACCCTCGACGAAATCGCCGCCTATGAGCGTAGCGAGCGGCGCAGCCCGGGCGATGTGCTGGTGTTCCTGCCCGGCGAGCGGGAGATTCGCGACGCCGCCGACATGCTGCGCAAGGCCCAGCTCAAGCACACTGAAATTTTGCCGTTGTACGCGCGCCTGTCGCCGGCCGAGCAGCAGCGGATTTTCCAGTCGCACCCTGGGCGTCGCGTGGTGCTGGCGACCAACGTCGCGGAAACCTCGCTGACCGTCCCCGGCATCCGCTACGTGATCGACAGCGGCACCGCGCGCATCAGCCGGTATAGCTACCGCGCCAAAGTCCAGCGGTTGCCGATCGAAGCGATTTCCCAGGCCAGTGCCAACCAGCGCAAGGGTCGCTGCGGGCGGGTCGAACCGGGGATTTGCATCCGTCTCTACAGCGAAGAGGATTTCATCGGCCGGCCGGAGTTCACCGACCCGGAAATCCTGCGGACCAACCTCGCCGCGGTGATCTTGCAGATGCTCCACCTGCGCCTCGGTGAAATCACCGATTTCCCGTTTATCGAGCCGCCGGACGGCAAGGCCATCAGCGACGGTTTCAACTTGCTGCAAGAGCTCTCGGCCGTCGACCGCAACAGCCAGTTGACCCCGCTCGGCCGACAATTGGCGCGCCTGCCGGTCGACCCGCGCATGGGCCGCATGCTGCTGGAAGCGGCGAAACTCGGCAGTTTGCAGGAAGTGCTGATCGTCGCCAGCGCCATGTCGATCCAGGACCCGCGCGAGCGGCCGCCGGAACGCCAGCAAGCGGCGGACCAGGCCCATGCGCAGTGGAAGGACGTGGACTCGGACTTCGCCGGGCTGGTCAATCTGTGGCGCGGTTTTGAAGAACAGCGCCAAGCGTTGACCGCCAGCCCGCTGCGCAATTGGTGCCGCAAGAATTTCCTCAACTATTTGCGGCTGCGCGAGTGGCGCGACTCGCATCGCCAACTCAGCCTGATCTGCCGCGACATGCAGTTGAGCCTGAACAAAGAGCCGGCGGACTACCCGAAACTGCACAAAGCAGTGCTGGTCGGGTTGCTCAGCCAGATCGGCCAGAAAACCGAGGACGGCGACTACCTCGGCGCGCGGCAGCGGCGGTTCTGGATTCACCCGTCGTCGGGCATCGGCAAGAAGCGCCCGCAATGGCTGATGACCGCCGAACTGGTGGAAACCACCAAGCTCTACGCGCGCATGGTCGCCAAGATCGACGCCGACTGGATCGAGCCGCTGGCCGGGCACCTGATCAAGAAAAACCACTTCGAACCGCATTGGGAAAAGAAGCGCGGCCAAGTGGTGGCGTTCGAGCAGATCACCCTGTTCGGGCTGATCGTGGTCGGGCGCCGGCCGGTGCATTACGGGCCGATCGACCCGGTGGTGTCGCGCGAGTTGTTCATCCGCGAAGGCCTGGTGCGCGGCGAAATTCAATCCAAGGCCCGCTGCCTGAGCGCCAACCAGCAATTGCTGGAACAGCTTGACGAACTGGAAGCCAAGGCTCGACGGCGCGACATTCTGGCCGACGAAGAAACCCTGTTCGCCTTCTACGACGCGCGCTTGCCGGCGGAGATTCACCAGACCGCGACCTTCGACAGTTGGTACCGGGTCAACAGCCAGAAAGATCCGCAATTGCTGATCATGCGCGAAGAAGACGTGCTGGCCCGCGAGGCCAGCGAAGTCACCGCCGCGCATTACCCCGACACGCTGCACATCGGCGATCTGGAACTGGCCCTGAGTTACCACTTCGAGCCCAATCACCCGCGCGACGGCGTAACCCTGCGGGTGCCGGCGCCGCTGTTGCCGATGCTGCCACCCGAGCGCCTGGAGTGGCTGGTACCCGGGGTGATCGAGGCCAAGTGCATTGCCCTGGTGCGCAACTTGCCAAAAGCCTTGCGCAAGAACTTCGTGCCGGTGCCGGACTTTGTCAAAGCTGCGTTGCAACGCATGACCTTCGCCGAAGGCTCATTGCCTCACGCCCTGGGTCGCGAATTGCTGCGTATGACCGGCGCACGGGTCAGCGACGAGGCCTGGAGCGAGGCCGCGCAGCAAGTGGAAAGTCATCTGCGGATGAACCTGGAAATCGTCGATGGCCAGGGCAAATTCCTTGGCGAAGGCCGAGACCTGGCGGAGCTGACCGCACGTTTCGCCGAAGCCAGCCAGGCCGCATTGGCGGTGCCGCAAACCGCGAAAAGCCAGCAACCGGTGGAGGCGAAAGTCTTCGCCGCGGTGGCCGAGAAAACCCAGCAGAAGATCGCCGGGTTGTCGATGACGGTCTATCCGGCGCTGGTGGAGGAAGCGGGCACGGTCAAGGAAGGGCGATTCTCGACCCCGGCCGAAGCAGAGTTTCAGCATCGCCGCGCCTTGCAGCGTCTGCTGATGCAGCAATTGGCCGAGCCGGCGAAGTTCCTGCGTGGCAAACTGCCGGGCCTGACCGAGTTGGGCCTGATGTACCGCGAACTCGGGCGCATCGACAGCCTGGTGGAAGATATTCTGCTGGCCAGCCTCGACAGCTGCATCCTCGACGGCGAAGACCCGCTGCCCCGGGATGGCGCCGGGTTGGCGTCCCTGGCCGAGCGCAAGCGCGGTGGCTGGACCGAGCACGCCGAGCGACTGGCGAAGTTGACCCTGGAGATTCTTAAGCTCTGGCATGGCCTGCAAAAACGCTTCAAGGGCAAGATCGACTTGGCGCAAGCCGTGGCCCTCAACGACATCAAGCAGCAGCTCAGCCATTTGGTCTACCCCGGATTCGTGCGGGAAACGCCGATGCAGTGGCTCAAGGAACTGCCGCGCTACCTGAAAGCGGTAGAGCAGCGCTTCGAGAAAATCGGCGCGCAAGTGCAGCGTGACCGGGTCTGGAGCGGCGAGTTGTCTGGCTTGTGGACCCAATACCAGACCCGTGCCGCGAAACACGCCCAGGAAGGCAAACGCGATCCGCAACTGGAGTTGTACCGCTGGTGGCTGGAGGAATACCGCGTGTCGCTGTTCGCCCAGCAATTGGGGACCAAAGTGCCCATCTCGGATAAACGCCTGAACAAACAGTGGACGCAGGTAGAGCCATAAGCCCCTGTGGGAGCGAGCCTGCTCGCGAAAGCGGAGTAACAGTTAACACGGATGTTGATTAGGTGGCCCCTTCGCGAGCGGGCTCGCTCCCACATCCGAGATCCGCTTGTTCGCGCAAAAGACGCCAAACCCCCGCGTTTATGGCAAACTTCGCGACCATAAACGCCGGTTTCGCGGTCTTGAGCCTTCGGCTCGCCCGCAAAGCGGAATAAAGCGATGCCCGGTTTTGCTTCCCCCTGACGGAACAGGACCCTTTGTGCATTGGTACGTCGGTGCCAATGCTTTCTGCCTGAACAGATTAGAGAAACGACCATGCATAACGTCGTCATCAGCGGCACCGGCCTGTACACCCCGGCCAACAGCATCTCCAACGAAGAGCTGGTGCAGTCTTTCAACGCCTACGTCGCCCAGTTCAATGCCGACAACGCCGATGCCATCAAGCGTGGCGAAGTCCAGGCGCTGACCGAGTCGAGCGCGGCGTTTATCGAAAAAGCCTCGGGCATCAAGAGCCGCTTCGTCATGGACAAGGACGGCATCCTCGACCCGCAACGCATGGCGCCGCGCCTGCCGGAGCGCTCCAACGATGAATGGTCGGTGCTTTGCCAAATGGCCATCGGCGCCGCCGAACAAGCCTTGCAGCGCGCCGGCAAGACCGCCGCCGACATTGACGGTGTGATCGTCGCTTGCTCCAACCTGCAACGCGCCTACCCGGCCATCGCCATTGAAGTCCAGGAAGCCCTGGGCATCGCCGGTTTCGGTTTTGACATGAACGTTGCCTGTTCCTCGGCCACTTTCGGCATCCAGGCCGCCGCCAACAGCATTCAACTGGGCCAGGCCCGGGCGATCCTGATGGTAAACCCGGAAGTCTGCACCGGCCACCTGAACTTCCGCGACCGCGACAGCCACTTCATCTTTGGCGACGCCGCCACTGCCGTGATCGTCGAGCGGGCCGACCTGGCCACTTCCGACTACCAGTTCGATGTGGTCAGCACCAAACTGCTGACCAAGTTCTCCAACAACATCCGCAACAACTTCGGTTTCCTCAACCGCGCGGCGGAAGAGGGCATCGGCACCAAAGACAAGTTGTTCGTGCAGGAAGGCCGCAAGGTGTTCAAGGATGTCTGCCCGATGGTTGCCGAACTGATCGCCACGCACCTGGATGAAAACCAGCTCAACGTCGGCGACGTCAAACGCTTCTGGCTGCACCAGGCCAACCTCAGCATGAACCATCTGATCGTGCGCAAACTGCTGGGCCGCGAAGCCACTGAAGAAGAAGCACCGGTGATTCTCGACACCTACGCCAACACCAGTTCCGCCGGCTCGGTGATTGCCTTCCACAAGAATCAGGATGATTTGGCCGCCGGCTCGCTGGCCGTGCTCAGCTCGTTTGGTGCCGGGTATTCGATTGGTAGCGTGATTTTGCGTAAGCGCTGAGCTCAGCATTGAACTGAAGATCGCCCGTTGTCGGGCGATCTTTTTTTTTTGCACAAAAAAACTCGCGGTGTTGTATCGGACGGATGATGGGGACCGATACCGCAACGCGAGTTTGTAAGAGCAGCCGGGCGTCCTTGCCCGAGTGATGAAGCGCAGTGCTTAGAACTTGGCTTCGGCATCCAGTTGCAGGGTGTTGATTTTCGAATCGCGAACAGCGGCGTTGGTGTAGTCGGACTTCGCCATGAAGTAGGTCGCGCCCAAGGCGAAGTTCTTGTCCAGCTCGTAGCTGACTTTCAACTTGCTGCCGCGCGAACCGGTGAAACCGTTAGCGAAGTCGGAGTCGGTGAAGGCACCGACCACGGCGTTACGCTGCACGTCGCGATAGTTGTAGTCCACGCCGAAACCGTAGAACTTGGTTTTCACACCGGCCAACCAACCCATGTCCTGGTCGTTGCTGGCCTGGTCGTTGTTGACCACTTGGCCGTACAGCGACAGCGGTACTGGCAGGCCGCCGATGTCGAGGGAACCGAAGCCTTCGATCAGCTTGAATTCTTCACCAGCGCTGTTGCCGTTGATGGCCAGGGTGGTGGTGGCGTCGTCGTTGTCGTAACCGTAGACGCTGCCGCCCAGGGTCATTTTCAGGTTGTCGGTGATCGCGAAGCGTGCACCCAACTGGCCGGCGTACAGGCGCAGGTCGTGACGGAACTGCTTGCCTTCGCCGTCGACGTTGTCCTTGAGGGTGTAGTGGCCGGCGCTGCCGAACAGTTCGACCGGGCCCAGCGCGTGCTGGTAGGTGGCGGCCAGACCTTCCGGGCTGATATCGCTATCCCAGATGATGTCGCCAGTGCTGACCCAAGGTTGTGGCATCTTGCCGCCGATCAGGTGCAGGTCCTTGATGGCTGTCGGGTGGTAATCCACGTAGCCCTGGTCCAACCAGATGTCTTTCTTGGTGAAGTTGTTGTCCAGGCTCTGGTTGGTCGAGCGCGAGTCGTTGTCGCTGCCGGTGGCGATGCGGATACCGGTGCTCACCTGCGGGTTGATCTCGGTGTAGGCACCCAGGCGCACGCGGATGCGCTGACGGTCCTGGTCGCCGGTGTTCGACACGCCGTCGTTCTTGACTGTCTCTTGACGGAAGCGCACGTCGCCCTTGAATTGGGTCTTGGCGGCCCATGCGAGCTTCTGGTCGAAGCTGCTCAGCTCATTGGTTTTCTTCGCGGTCGCGGCGATTTGCTCGTTGGTTTCCTGTTGCGCCTGACGGGCAATCTGCTGTTCCTTCTGGTCACGTGCCAGTTCGGCTTGCAGTTCGGTGTACTGGGCTGCGGAAATCGAACCGTTAGCCTTGAGCATGTCGAGCAGTTTGGCGTCGACTGCGGCACTGGCCGGAACACTCATGGCCAGCAACAGACCGCCACACAGGACTGCCGCAGTTTTCGTGGAAGCAAGACGCATATCAATCTCCGAAGTGAGAAGGGATGGCTGAGCCATCCAGGACACACCGACCCTTTGAAGGACGGAAAAAATTGAGACCCGGCTAGAACCAGGCGCTCTAAAAACAGGCGCCAGTATCGCGATGGTTTATGACAGGGAAGTGGCAATGTGATGGCATGTCGATGACGATACAAAGTCGCTTCGAACTATTGAGCCAGAGCACTGTCGCGGGATTGTTCGTGTGCAATTTGGCGCTGATGGGCGATACTCGCCGGGCTTGCGGACCACGAAGTAGAGAGAACGTCGATGCCGTTGCAACGTCTGGAAAGTCTGTCTGAAATTTCTGCGCTAACCTGGGATGCCTTGGTCCCGGCGGATCAGCCGTTTCTGCGTCACGCCTTCCTCAGCGCGCTGGAAGACAGCGGCAGCCTCGGCCCGCGGTCGGGCTGGCAGCCTGAGCACTTGCTGCACATCCAGGGTGATCGGCTGATCGCAGCGCTGCCGAGTTATCGCAAATGGCATTCCTACGGCGAGTACGTCTTCGATCACGCCTGGGCCGATGCCTGTGATCGCGCTGGCATCGACTACTACCCCAAGTTGCTCAGCGCCGTGCCGTTCAGTCCGGTCAGCGGGCCACGGTTGTTGGCGGCCACGCCTGAAGACGGGTTCGACCTGCTCGCCAGCTTGCCGGGTTACCTGGAGATTGAGGAACTGTCCAGTGCCCACATCAATTTCACCGATCCGTTTACCGATGCCGCGTTAGCCGCACACCCCGGCTGGCTACAGCGCATTGGCTGCCAGTATCACTGGCAGAATCGCGGCTATCGCGACTTCCAGGATTTCCTCGATGTGCTGAGTTCGCGCAAGCGCAAACAAATGCGCAAGGAACGCGAGCAAGTCGCCGGGCAGGGCTTTGAGTTCGAGTGGCTGGAAGGGCGGCAACTGGACGAGGCGCAGTGGGATTTTGTCTACGCCTGCTACGCCAACACCTACGCCGTGCGCCGTCAGGCGCCGTACCTCAAGCGCGCGTTCTTCAGCCTGCTGGCCGAGCGCATGCCGGAAGCCATCCGCGTAGTCCTGGCCAAGCAAGGCTCACGGCCGGTGGCCATGGCCTTCAGCCTGGTGGGCAATCAGAGTTTTTACGGTCGTTACTGGGGATGCCTGGCGGAGTTTGATCGCCTGCATTTCGAGACCTGTTTTTATCAGGGCATGGAGTACGCGATTGCCAACGGCGTGCAGCGTTTCGACGCCGGCGCCCAAGGCGAGCACAAACTGATTCGCGGCTTTGAACCGGTGATCACCCACTCATGGCACTACCTGCGCCATCCGGGTTTGCGCGAAGCGGTGAAGGGCTTCCTCGAAGAAGAACGCGCCGGGGTGCTGGCCTACGCCGAAGAAGCGCGGACGGCGTTGCCGTATCGGCAGGTTTGATTCTCTCGATCAAATTACACAGAACCTTGTGGGAGCGGGCTTGCCCGCGAAGGCGTTGTATCAGCCACCTCACCGCCGACTGACACACCGCTTTCGCGGGCAAGCCCGCTCCCACAGGTAGAGTGGTGTTCTCACAACTTCAATCGATTCCCACAAACCCGCCCGTCTGGTGCTGCCACAGGCGCGCATACAAGCCGCCGTGGGCGAGCAATTCGGCGTGGCTGCCGGTCTCGGCGATCTTTCCGTTTTCGAGCACCACCAGCCGATCCATGCGCGCGATGGTGGAGAGGCGGTGGGCGATGGCAATCACGGTTTTGCCCTGCATCAGGGTTTCCAGGCTTTCCTGGATCGCCGCTTCCACTTCCGAGTCCAGCGCCGAGGTCGCTTCGTCCATGATCAGAATCGGCGCGTCCTTGAGCAGCACCCGCGCAATCGCGATGCGCTGGCGCTGGCCACCGGACAGCTTGACCCCGCGCTCGCCGACATGCGCGTCGAAACCGGTGCGGCCCTCAGCGTCCGACAGCAGCGGAATGAACTCATCGGCACGGGCCTTGTGCGCGGCCGTCCAGAGTTCTTCGTCGGTGGCGTCCGGTTTGCCGTACAGCAAGTTATCGCGGATCGAGCGGTGCAGCAGCGAGGTGTCCTGAGTAATCATGCCGATCCGCGCGCGCAGGCTTTCCTGGCCGACGTCGGCGATGTTCTGGCCATCGATCAGGATCTGCCCGGACTGCACGTCGTAGAGTCGCAGCAGCAGGTTGACCAGGGTTGATTTGCCGGCGCCGGACGGGCCGATCAAGCCGATTTTCTCGCCGGGCTGGATGGCCAGGTTGAGGTCGCCGATGATCCCGCTCTTCTTGCCGTAGTGGAAATCCACGTGCTCGAAACGCACCTCGCCACGGGCCACGGCCAGCGGTTTGGCCTGGTCGCGGTCGGTAACGCTGACCGGTTGCGCGATGGTCTGCAGACCGTCCTGGACCATGCCGATGTTTTCGAAAATGCCGTTGACCACCCACATGATCCAGCCCGACATGTTGACGATGCGGATCACCAGGCCCGTGGCCAGGGCAATCGCGCCCACTGAGATCAGCGACTGGGTCCACAGCCACAGCGCCAGGCCCGTCGTGCCGACGATCAGCAGGCCGTTCATGCTGGTGATCACCACGTCCATGCTGGTGACCACGCGACCGGCCATTTGCGCCTTTTGGGTCTGTTCTTCGATGGCTTCCTTAGCGTATTGCTGTTCGAAATTGGTGTGGGCAAACAGTTTCAGCGTGGTGATGTTGGTGTAGCCGTCGACGATCCGGCCCATCAGTTTCGAGCGGGCGTCGGATGACACCACCGAGCGCTCCTTGACCCGTGGCACGAAGTAGCACAACGCGCCGATGTAGGCGGCGATCCAGGTCAGCAGCGGGATCATCAGGCGCCAGTCGGCCTCGGCGAACAGCACCAGCGAGCTGATCGCATAGATCAGCACGTGCCATAACGCATCCACCGCCTGCACCGCCGAATCGCGCAGTGAGTTGCCGGTCTGCATGATGCGTTGAGCGATACGCCCGGCGAAATCGTTCTGGAAAAAATTCAGGCTCTGCTTGAGCACGTAACTGTGGTTCTGCCAGCGGATCAGGCTGGTCATGCCGGGGCTGAGCGTCTGGTGCACGAGCAGGTCGTGCAGGCCGACGAACACCGGGCGCAAGACCAGCGCCACCACCGCCATCCAGGCCAGCTCGACGCCGTGTTCCTGGAAGAAATTGACGTTGGGCTCGCCCTGGGCCAGATCAATGATGCGGCTCAGGTAGCTGAACAGCGCCACTTCGATCAGCGCGCCAAACAGGCCGACGATCAGCAGGGCGACGAAACTCGGCCAGACCTGCTTGAGGTAATAGGTATAGAAGGGGAGAACCCGGTCCGGCGGGGAGGCCGTCGGGGCGTCGCGGAAGATGTCGATCAGTTGTTCAAAACGGCGATAAAGCATTCGGTCTGACGCCCGCGTGCGGGCTCTCCTTAAGCGGTGTGAACGGTGACAGCGGGCGCCACCGTTCAACGGTTGCGGTGAAGCTTAGTCGATGCGCTTGGCCGACTTGATGAACACCGGATCGGCCGGTACGTCTTTCATGCCGTTACGAACGGTGGTTCGCGAGTTGACGATGATGTCCACCACGTCCATGCCCTTGACCACTTTGCCGAACACCGCATAACCGTCGCCCTGGTCAAGGAAGTCGTTGTCCTTGACGTTGATGAAGAACTGGCTGGTGGCCGAATCCGGATTATTGGTGCGGGCCATGGACAGAGTGCCACGCACATTAACCAGACCGTTGCTGTGCTCGTTCTTGATCGGGTCTTTGGTGTCTTTCTGCTGCATGGCGGACGTGAAGCCGCCGCCCTGGACCATGAAGCCCGGAATCACCCGGTGGAAAATGGTGTTGTTGTAGAAACCGCTGTCGACGTAAGCGAGGAAGTTTTTGGTACTGATCGGTGCCTTGACCGCGTCCAGTTCGATTTCAACCGGGCCGTTAGTGGTCTCCAGCAGCACGTGGGGCTTGTCGTTCGAAGCGGCCATCAGGTTGGCCGCGAACAATACGGAGCCGGTGAACAGGGCAATTTTTTTCAGCATGGGTCAATGATCCTGGGGAGTGATGTCAACTGCAGCAAGAAACTCGAGCAGGGTGTGGTTGAAGCGGTCAGGTTGGTCCAGCGGGGTGGCGTGACGCGAGTCGTCAATCACCACCAGGCGCCCGTTGGGCAGCCGTTTGACGTAGGTTTCTTTCAGCGCGACCGGGGTGTAATCGTGGTCGGCGGCGACGATGAGGGTTGGACAGGTGACCCGGGAAAGTCGTTCCTGAACGCCCCAGCCAACAATCGCATCGAAGCTGGCGAGATAAGCACGTTTGTCGTTTTTTGCCCAGCGCTCGGCCATTTTTTGCCGCAGTTCGGCCTGCTCCGGTTTCGGAAACAGCTTGCCACCGAGGGCCTTGCCGATGGTTTCCAGGCTGAGCACACGCATCAGGCTCCAGCGCTTGAACCACTGCCAGTAATCGTCGCGGCTGCGCAGTTTGACTTGCGGCGCGCTGTTGACGATGCACAGGCTCTTGAGCAATTGCGGCTCGTCCACCGCCAGTTGAAAACCGATCATGCCGCCCATCGACAGCCCGACGTAATGCACCGGGCCGAGCTTGAGGTGTTCGATCAGCGCCACCAGATCCGCGCTGAACCCGCCGATGCTGTAGCGCTCGCGGGGTTTATCGGAGCGTCCGTGGCCGCGCACGTCGGGCACAATCACTCGGTAGCGGGCAGCCAGCGCGGGGATCTGCATTTCCCAGTCGAGCGTGCTGGAGCCCAGCCCGTGGACCAGCAGCAGCGGCGTCCCGTGGCCGTATTCCTCGTAGTGCAGGTGGCAACCTTCGTGCTCGAAATACGCCATCGGTGATCTCCTTGTCAGGCTTGCTCGGGGGCGGCGAACGGCGCATCCAGCGGCGCGGTGTCGAAGTTGCGCAACAGATCGATGAGGATCTGCGTGGCTGGGCCCAAGGGTTTGTCCTTGTTCGAATACAGGTAGAAGCTCGGATTGCGGCTGCCGCCCTGGTCCAACGGTAGCAGCTTGAGCACGCCTTCCCGCAGTTCGCGTTCGATCATGTGCCGTGGCAGCCAGGCGAAGCCCAAGCCATTGGCGACGAAGGTCGCCGCAGTGGCGAGGCTGCCGACGGTCCAGCGCTGTTCGGCGCCGAGCCAGCCGACGTCGCGCGGTTGCTGGCGGCCGGAGTCGCGGATCACCACTTGCATTTGGCTTTCCAGGTCTTGGAAGCTCAGCTCACGGTTCAATCGATGCAAGGCGTGATCGGGGTGCGCCACGGCGACGAACTCGACGTCGCTCAACTCCGCGCCCAGGTAACCGGGAATGCTGAAACCGGTGATCGCCAGGTCGGCCACACCTTCGAGCAGCACTTCTTCAACGCCCGACAACACTTCCTCGCGCAGGCGCACGCGGCAGCCTCGGCTCTGTGGCATGAACGCGGTCAGGGCGCGTACCAGTCGGGCATTGGGGTAAGCCGCGTCCACCACCAGCCTTACTTCCGCTTCCCAGCCTTGCTCCATGTGGTGGGCGAGGTCTTCCAGTTGACTGGCCTGTTTCACCAGTTGCCGTGAGCGGCGCAACAGCACGCCGCCGGCTTCGGTGAGCACGGCTTTGCGGCCGTCGATGCGCAGCAGCGGCACGCCGAGCTGGTCCTGCATGCGCGCCACGGTGTAGCTCACCGATGACTGCGAACGGTGCAGGACCTCGGCGGCCTGGGCGAATCCACCGTGATCGACCACGGCTTGCAGCGTGCGCCATTGATCAAGGGTCACGCGGGGCGCTTTCATGAATAGCTCCTCTTGTCCTAAGCTGGCGGTCCTTATTGGAGACTGCCGAATGAAAAAATTCTGTTATGTGTTGCTGGCGCTGCTGCCGCTGACGGCGATGGCCTACCCCATTGATGTACAGAAAGACCTCAACGGCATGAAGATCGACTACGAGTCATTCGACACCGATAACGATATCGGCTCCATTCAAGTCAATAACTACGGCGATGTCGATGCGACCTGCAAAGTGGTATTCAGCAACGGCCCGGAAGCACCGCGCACTCGCACCATCGAAGTCGCCGCCGGTAAACACAAGAACGCCACGGCCAAATTCACCCGCACCATCATCAAGCTGCGCATCAAGTTGACTTGCACGCCAGTCTGAACGTGAGCGGATCACATCGTTAGACGTGATTCGCTTATAAACGAATTAATCGATGTTTTATAGCAATTATTTGCGCTTTTTCATCGATTTAATCCTGCTTAATCTCCACTCCATCGCCCTACAGCATTCTCGGATGGAGGCTACACCCCATGTCCCGCGTTCTGATCATTGAAAGCAGTGCCCGCCAGCAAGATTCCGTATCCCGTCAACTGACCCAGACCTTCGTCAAGCAATGGCAAGCCGCGCACCCGGCCGATCAAATCACCGTGCGCGACCTGGCAGTCCATCCGGTGCCTCACCTGGACGCCAACCTGCTGGGCGGCTGGATGAAACCTGCCGAGCAACGCAGCGACATCGAGCTCGCCGCGCTGGAACGTTCCAATCTGCTGACTGACGAATTGCTCGCCGCCGACGTGCTGGTGATGGCCGCGCCGATGTACAACTTCGCCATTCCGAGCACGCTCAAGGCCTGGCTCGACCACGTCTTGCGCGCCGGCGTCACCTTCAAGTACACCGCCACCGGTCCGCAAGGCCTGCTCAGCGGCAAACGCGCTTACGTGCTGACCGCTCGCGGCGGCATCTACGCGGGTAGCCCGGCGGATCATCAGGAACCCTACCTGCGCCAGGTGATGGGCTTCATTGGCATTCATGACGTGACCTTTATCCACGCCGAAGGCATGAACCTGGGCGGTGACTTCCAGGAAAAAGGCCTCAACCAGGCCAACGCTCAACTGTCGCAAGTTGCCTGATCATTTAATCGCCAGCTAATCGCTGCTTGTTTAAGTGACGTGGCGCACTACCCCTTCAACGGTTCGCGCATCGAACCTCCCTTGGCCCGATTGCACGCTTTAGCGAGATCGGGCTTTTTTTTGCCTGCGATTTACGGGGCGCAGCGTAAAACCTGTGGTAGCAAGCCTGCTCGCGAAAGCGGTGTGTCATTCAGCGCTCAAGTCGGCTGATCCAGTCTCTTTGCAAGCTGGCTTGGTCCCACACGCTTGATTGTTTATTGGCGGCCTGCCCGCGATCCGCTATCGTCGCCGCCATTCCAGACGAGGCGAGCATGGGCTATCTACTTTTTGTCACGCTGATCCAAGCGTTTTCCTTCAGTTTGATCGGTGAATACCTGGCCGGGCATGTCGACAGTTACTTCGCGGTGCTGGTGCGGGTGCTGCTGGCGGGGCTGGTGTTTATTCCGCTGACCCGCTGGCGCTCGGTGGAACCGGCGTTCATGCGCGGCATGCTGCTGATCGGTGCGTTGCAGTTCGGCGTCACCTACGTCTGCCTGTACCTGAGCTTCCGTGTGCTGACGGTGCCCGAGGTGTTGCTGTTCACCATCCTCACACCGCTGCACGTGACCCTGATCGAGGATGCCCTCAACCGACGCTTCAACCCCTGGGCGCTGATTGCTGCGCTGGTGGCGGTGGCGGGCGCGGCGGTGATTCGCTACGACCGGATCAACCCGGACTTCTTCATGGGCTTCCTGCTGCTGCAACTGGCCAACTTCACCTACGCCGCCGGGCAAGTGTTGTACAAACACCTGGTCGCCAAGCACCCAAGCGATCTGCCGCACTACCGAAGATTCGGCTACTTCTACCTCGGTGCCCTGGCGGTGGCGCTGCCGGCGTTCCTGCTGTTCGGCAAATCCAACTTCCTGCCCGAAGCACCGCTGCAATGGGCCGTGTTGCTGTTTCTCGGCCTGGTCTCCACGGCGCTTGGCTTGTACTGGTGGAACAAAGGCGCTTGCCTGGTCCACGGCGGCACGCTGGCGGTGATGAACAACCTGCACGTGCCGGTAGGCCTGTTGGTCAACCTGCTGATCTGGAACCAGCATGAAGAACTGGGCCGGCTGTTCTTCGGCGGCGGGGTGATATTGCTGGCGGTGTGGATCAGTCGGTTGGGAATCCGCAAAACCGCAGTCGCCCACTAAAAACTGTGGGAGCGGGCTTGCTCGCGAAGGGGCCGTGTCAGTCGATATAAGTGTTGATTGACACACCGCATTCGCGAGCAAGCCCGCTCCCACAGGGGATGTGGGGTTACATAAGGTGTTTTTCCGGCTCTGGCATATGGCTCGCGCCCAACACCGCCGGCAATAAACCCGTCCGCAGATCCGCGCCACTCGGCTGTTGGTACAGGCTCAGGCCAAACTCTGGCAGCACCGCCAGCAAGTAATCGAAGATGTCCCCCTGAATCCGCTCGTAATCGGCCCACGCGGTGGTGCGGGTGAAGCAGTAGATCTCCAGGGGAATGCCCTGCGCGGTGGTCTGCATCTGGCGCACCATGCAGGTCATGTTCGGCTGGATCTCCGGGTGGCTCTTCAAGTACGCCAGCGCATAGGCGCGGAAGGTGCCGATGTTGGTCATGCGCCGGCGGTTGGCTGACAGCGCCGCCACGTTGCCCTGCGCAGCATTCCAGGCCTTGAGCTCGGCCTGCTTGCGGCTGATGTAGTCGGTCAGCAGGTGCACCTGGGACAGTTTCAGCTCCTCATCATCACGCACGAAGCGCACCCCGCTGGCGTCGACGAACAGGCTGCGCTTGATCCGCCGCCCACCGGATTGCTGCATGCCGCGCCAGTTCTTGAACGACTCGGACATCAGGCGCCAGGTGGGGATCGAGACGATGGTTTTATCGAAATTCTGCACTTTCACCGTGTGCAAGGTGATGTCCACCACATCGCCATCAGCGCCGACTTGCGGCATCTCGATCCAGTCGCCTACCCGCAGCATGTCATTGCTGGTCAGTTGCACGCTGGCGACGAACGACAGCAGCGTGTCCTTGTACACCAACAGGATCACCGCCGACATGGCGCCCAGGCCCGACAGCAGCAACAACGGCGAACGGTCGATCAGGGTGGCGACGATGATGATCGCGCCCAGCACGTACAACACCATTTTGCTCAGTTGCACGTAGCCTTTGATCGAGCGCGTGCGGGCGTGTTCGGTACGCGCGTAGATGTCGAGCAATGCACTGAGCAGCGCGCTGACCGCCAGCAGCAGGAACAGAATGGTGAACGCCAGGGCGACGTTGCCGAGGAAGATGAGGCTGGTCTTGCTCAGCTCCGGCACCAGGTGCAGGCCGAACTGGATCACCAGCGACGGCGTCATCTGCGCCAGGCGCTGAAACACCTTGTTGTGGCGAAAATCGTTGATCCAGTGCAGCGCCGGCTGGCGGCCGAGGATTTTGCTGGCGTGCAGAATCAGGTAGCGCGCCACTCGTCCGAGGACCAGCGCGATCACCAGTAATAGCAGCAGCGCCAGGCTGGAATGCAGCAGCGGATGCTGATCGAGGGCGCCCCAAAGGTCTTGGGCGTTGAGCCAGAGCTGTTTGATATCCATAAGGTCGAGCAATTCTTCAGTCAGACGGGACCGGGGGATTAGAGCATTTAAGTCGCAATACGACGTGACAGAAGACAAATCCGCTGACAAAAAAGCCACTGTTTGCGCACGTTTGCATAAAGAAACTCGGCCTGCGCGCTCGAAACCGGTAACCTATGCAGCTGTTTTTTTGCATTTCTTCGAGGTAGCACCCGTGTTTTCCGATTTCGCCCTGCACGAACGCCTGCTAAAAGCTGTGGCCGAGCTTAAATTTGTCGAGCCAACGCCTGTGCAAGCAGCGGCCATTCCGCTGGCGCTGCAAGGGCGTGACCTGCGGGTGACGGCACAAACCGGCAGCGGCAAGACCGCCGCTTTCGTTCTGCCGATCCTCAACCGACTGATCGGCCCGGCGAAAGTCCGCGTCAGCATCAAGACCCTGATCCTGCTGCCAACCCGCGAGCTGGCCCAGCAGACCATCAAGGAAGTCGAGCGCTTCGCCCAGTTCACCTTTATCAAATCCGGGCTGATCACCGGCGGCGAAGACTTCAAGGTGCAAGCGGCGATGCTGCGCAAAGTGCCGGACATCCTGATCGGCACGCCCGGGCGGATGATCGAGCAACTCAACGCCGGCAACCTCGACCTCAAGGAAGTCGAAGTGCTGGTGCTCGACGAAGCCGACCGCATGCTCGACATGGGCTTTGCCGAAGACGTCCAGCGCCTGGTCGACGAGTGCACCAACCGCCAGCAGACCATGCTGTTCTCCGCCACCACCGGCGGGTCGGGCCTGCGCGAGATGATCGCCAAAGTGCTGAACAACCCGGAGCACTTGCAGCTCAACGCGGTCAGCCAACTGAACTCCACCACCCGTCAGCAAATCATCACAGCTGACCACAACCAGCACAAAGAACAGATCGTCAACTGGCTGCTGGCCAACGAGACTTACCAGAAGGCCATCGTCTTCACCAACACCCGCGCCATGGCCGACCGCATCTACGGCCGTCTGGTGGCGCAAGACTACAAAGCCTTTGTGCTGCACGGCGAGAAAGACCAGAAAGACCGCAAACTGGCGATCGATCGCCTGAAGCAGGGCGGCGTGAAAATCCTCGTCGCCACCGATGTCGCCGCTCGCGGCCTGGACGTTGATGGCCTCGACATGGTCATCAACTTCGACATGCCCCGCAGCGGCGACGAATACGTGCACCGCATTGGCCGCACTGGCCGTGCCGGCAACGATGGCCTGGCCATCTCGCTGATCTGCCACGGCGACTGGAACCTGATGTCGAGCATCGAGCGCTACCTCAAGCAGAGCTTCGAGCGCCGCACCATCAAGGAAGTCAAAGGCACCTACGGCGGACCGAAAAAGGTCAAGGCCTCGGGCAAAGCCGTCGGCGTGAAGAAGAAAAAAGTCGACGCCAAAGGCGACAAAAAGAAAACCGGCGCCAAGGCCCCGACCAAACGCAAAATCGCCAACCGCCCGAAAACCGACGCGCTGTCGCTGGTGAGCAAAGACGGCATGGCACCGCTGAAACGCCGCAAACCAGAAGCACCTGCGGCTGAGTAAACGCTGCGGTAAAACATAAAAAACCCGGATAGTGTCCGGGTTTTTTGCGTTCAGCTATCGGCCTTCTTCTCCGCAGTGCCCAGTTCCTTGAGGCGCTGATCAATCAACTGGCACTTGTCCGGCAAATCCTTGCTGGCCGTGCCCAGTTCCATCTTCTGCAACTCGGCGTTGATCTCTCTGGCCCTGGCCGGGTTCTGCTCGGTGAGCTCAGTCACCTGCCGCGCCAATTCCTCACGCTTGGCCGTGGCTTCCTCCGGCGTACAGGCCCAGGCGGGCAGGGCGCAGAACAGTGTGGTGGCGAGGGTCAGTTTCAGTAGGGTTTTCATCGTCAGGCCTCGGGTTCCGTGTCAGGCGGTTATAGGGTTGAGAGGCGAGCGGGGGGAAAAGTTCATCCTTCAGGTTTTTCGGAAATTTCCTGCGGAGCGGGCGGAATCGTTACGTATGAGCCAGTGGGGTGGTGGGCTTAGGATTGTTGACGTCTGGTAATTGACGCTGGTTTAAGTTACTGGCGGTACTCACCTCGGTTCTCGCGGGCACTGACCCCATCATCGCCGCGAACATCGCCGCGACCGCCACCCAATACAACTACCTGTCTCACTCTGATCTGGAAAGAGCGGCGAACGAGCTGGACGCCTGCGGGAGCAACTCGGCCTGCATCAACAAAGTTTACGCGAGCTATCACGCATTAAGCAGTCGGCAGGACACTGACGCGGTCGCGCTGTGTGCCGCAGACCCTAATAATTGCGCCCCCCTTTCCAAACGTGTCGCCGACGCTGAGAAGCGGACGCAGGAACTGAAAGACAGGGCGGCGTCGGCATCGCCTGAAGCCAAGGTGATCTTTGACCAGTTGATCTCAGAAAACTTCGGCTTTCAGAATATGCTGGCAACTGTCACGACTGGGCACTCGGCCAGTGCAATTGCTGACACCCTTGTTCAAACGTTCGGCATTAGCCACCAAGCGGCTCTCTCTGCGATCGAAAATTTCGCGATGTATGCCAGCATGGGGCCGTTGGTTAAGCCTGTGGGGGGAGGTTCGGGGACGAAGGGTGGGACGGAGAGCAATGGGAGCGGCAATGGTGGTGCAAAAGGAATGCAATCCATCATTGAGCCAAAAATTGCTCAGCAGATGGTGAAGCGAGGCTGGACAACGGACTCGCTTGAAAGCGTCATCGCGAATCCCAGCGAAACTGTGGTGACTAAAGACACTAGATTCGATCCAGTCTCGGGTACGCGGCTCAATGATCCCGCAACTGGTTATGTAGCCAAAGATGGTTCGTACGTTGTTCGGAATGACCGGACTGGTGCAATCGTGCAGGTATCAGATAAAAATGATAAAAACTGGGTCGCACCATGGGAGTAGAGCAATGAAGGAGTTTGTTTTTTTGGGTTTTGGACCTGAACCAACCAGACTTTGGTGCGGTGTGCCGTTATTTAACTTGAGCGATAGTCATGAGTTGCTGAATTATTGTGATACACGCGATGCGGCTGTGCTCGGAATTGAAGGGTTTAAAATTGTAGGGGATAAAAGAATCCCTGACTTAGACTGTATAGCGGATTTTTCTGCCTTGGCGGTGGCTGCCGGTGAAGCATTTCCTGCCATGTCTAGAAAGTCGGCTAGGGATTTCATTGAGTTGATTTCAGATCGCGATACTTTTTTGGAATTTGTCTTAGTCAGGGTTTGATGGTGCAAAAGCAACAGTTAGCTCTCCGCTAAAACTTGGCGAAACCAAGGCAATCGACAACGTCAGCATGACTCGTGTAGGAAGGTGGATGGCTCCTGATGAGCTGGCGCAGATGCAAAATACAAATAAAGTGGTGTAAGGCGCTGGAGGACAAACCTTTATTTCGACTAATGGCATCGCCGACTTTAAAGGGGCTGCACCCAAAGGCTCTGTCTATGTTGAGTTTGATGTTCCAGCTAACAGCTTGCTGCAAGGCGGAAAAGATGGGTGGTTTAAAATGATTGGCCCTGATGCAAGTAAGTCTCAGCAGTTCTTGCTTAATAAGCAGGGCGGCGAGCATCTTCCTGCGATCAAGAACATTGAAATTCTAGATAAGAAGTGAGAAGTCTTATGGATGGATCTTGGTTTGATGAAAGTGTAAAACCACTTTTGAAGGGGTTTTCTCTAGAGTACTCATCATTTGCTGAAAGGATAGAGTTGGAAGGTTTTAACAAGCTAGGGACTGTTGAATTCTGGTCTAAAGGTTGGGTGGGTATAGATATATATGACTGTGCCCTTGATGATCAAGTTATGAATGTGTTGCTCTCTCCAGAAGAGGGAGAATCTGTTTCTCAGGAATTTGATAGATTTATAAAGATATTGACGCAAGATAGTTGATGGTGCAAAAGCCACAAGTAAGGTAATTGCTGAGTATGGGCCTATGAATCAAGGCCCATTACCTAAAGGAATCGCGGATAAATTCCGTAGTGGTACGTATTCAGAGGTTGTTACTCAACAGCCGACC
Source organism: Pseudomonas rhizozeae (assembly GCF_031583775.1). Classification (NCBI taxonomy): domain Bacteria; kingdom Pseudomonadati; phylum Pseudomonadota; class Gammaproteobacteria; order Pseudomonadales; family Pseudomonadaceae; genus Pseudomonas; species Pseudomonas rhizozeae. Next base: position 20,177 of record NZ_JAVLSB010000072.1, on the reverse strand, counting down.
ACGATGTATCGTGTTGATGGTGGAACTGCGCAGGAGCTAGGCGGCTATTGGACCACGGCGAAGACAGAAGGCCCAGTTCAGTCGATATTGCACGCCGCCGGAGTAAGTGCTCGTACAAGATCACAAGCTATTAAAGTGATGCATTAGAACAATTTGCAGGAAGGGATGAGCGATTTGTAGCTTGGGGTGCCAAACAGGTTGAAGTTGGGCTGGTCAAGAAAGTTCCTGTCCAGGAGAGCTACGCAGGGCCGGGATTTAATAGAAGTGGGTTAAAATGCGTTGTATCAAGTGAGACATGGAGACTCGTTTCTTCTAAATATGCGTTTCATGGTTATTGGGGTCCCGTACCGGGACATCTGAAATAAAGGACTTTTTTATGCGGTCTATTAGTTTTTGGCTGTTGCTGGGTTTTGCGGCTTTGTCAGGCTGCAAAACAACACCTTACGACAAAGCGACGATTTACTACGAGCGGGGTGAGTTCCCTGAGCAACTCATCAAAGACTATCCAATGTTGAGTTCTCCAATTCTCCAGCACGGGCGTTGCTCGCTTATTATTTCCACGCCTGGATCGAATACCGGGACGTATTATTTCTGTACTTACGCCCTGACAGCGAATGGACTCTACGTGCAGGGATGGGATGCCAAGACATTGAAGTACGTCGAAATCGTTCGCGTCGATCTGTCCGAGCTCAAAAAGATCTCGTTTTATTCATTTTTCCGAACCAGCCAACTTCAGTTGATTGAAGACCGTCGACTTATGGCGTTGAGTGTCTCAATTGATGAGGGTGGATATATCGACTCAGCCGCGACTGAGCGACTATTTCAGGCGATCAAGCAAACAGGAGTTCCGGTGGTGGAAAGCAAAGGAATGATCAATCCGCCCGCCCCGTCGGCGCCGATGATTATTCCTATCGTTCTTCCGAGGAGTTAAGACCTGTGGATGTCCGAATCCTCGCCCCCGGCAGAGACCCAAGCAGGGCTGCATCGATCGCCCACCCTGCGTAGTGCCCGTTCAACTGTCCCCATGACAGCAACCGGTCTTGGTCTCTTCGGCATATTTATCGTGATGCCGCACCCATTCCATGATTTCTTCTTCGTTACGCCCCTTTGGCGTGAGGTCGAGGTAGTTGTAGGCGCCGACCAGCAGGTCGAGGCCGCGGGCGTAGGTGGAGTAGGTGTGGAAGATGTCGCCGGCGGGGTTGCGATAAAAGACGCTGAGGCCGGGGAGTTCTTCTTCGGCGCTGTCGGATTTTTCGTAGTTGTAGGTGGCTTTGCCGTCGGCGATTTCTCCGGGTGTGGCGGAGACGCCGAAGTCGTAGTTGAAGTCGCAACCGGCGGAGGACACCCAGTCGAATTTCCAGCCCATGCGTCGTTTGAAGTCCTGGAATTCGGCGAAAGGCGCGTGGGACACGGCGACCACGGCGATGTCGTGGTGCGCCAGGTGCAGGTTGGCGCCGTCGATGTGGTCAGAAAGGAACGAGCAGCCGGGGCAGCCTTCGCTCCAACCCTTGGCGAACATGAAGTGGTAGATGATCAACTGGCTGTGGTGGCCGAACAGGTCGGCGAGTTTCATTTCGCCATGGGGGCCTTGGAAGCGGTAGTCCTTATCGATTTTGACCCAGGGCAGGGCTCGGCGCTCGGCGCTGAGGCGGTCGCGCTCTTTGGTGAAGGCTTTTTCGTGGGTCAGGTATTGTTTGCGAGCCGCGAGCCATGCTTCGCGGGACACGACTGGATGATTCTGAAGGTCCATGGTGAATTCTCCTGCGGGGTGCTGGGAGGTGGCTTACACAGGTTAGTCGTTCGGCCGACGGGACAATCGACAGGCCGCCGGTCGGTGGGCGGCCAAAGCCCGGCTGAACGGCTGCGCGCCGGGTGGGTCACAACCTAAGTAAGGCATCTCACCCTCTGGAGGATGTATCAGGATGACGACTTATAACTGGGATTTGATTGAGAAACTGCTGCACGAAGCGCAGAACAGTGCCGGCCATAGTTTCACTCCACGGCCCTACGCTGAGCAGTACGCGGCGGAGAAGGCTGCCGAAGGCGAGCCGACCGAGAACCTTGATCACCTGAAAGCGGTGGCTGGCGAGTACGAAAAGTTACTGCTGGAGCGCGGCTACATTGAGCCACGCCCTGAAGATGAGGGCGGCACCGGTGCGAACTATGTGTTGACGCCTCGGGGCTCGAGTTTGCTGAGCCTGATCGATAGCAGCATTCCGGGGAATGACCACCCGCGGGAAGTGCTGGATGACCAGGAAGATGCGCTGGACGAGCTGACGTTTGATGAAGTGGCGTCCAAGGCGCAGATTGCTTAAGGCCGCAGGTGGATCATGTGGGATCGAGCTTGCTCGCGATGACGGTTTGTCAGTGACGATGGCGTTGACTGGTAGTCCGTCATCGCGGGCGAGCCCGCTCCCACAGTTTTTTAGTGTTTGCAAATCGGTGTTGATCACTCTTGGCGCGCCGCCTTCAGGCATTTCAGCGCATTGAAATCTTCCCGAACCCCGTCGATTTTCTTCAGCAACCGCTGGCGCTGGGCCGGGGTGCTTTCGGCCATCAGATCGACGATCAGGCTGCGGGCCTGGGCTTCGGTGTCGGCGAAGGCCTGGCGGTAGGCCGGGGTCCATAAACTCTCGCGATTCACCAGAAGTGTCTCGATTCGTTGTGGGAAATCGGGACTTTTACGCTCGGCAACGGCTTTGCTGAACTGGTCCTGCCAATGCGCGCGGTTGGCGATCCATTGTTTGTTCTGATCGCCCAGGGCGGCTGACCAGGTTGCCACCCGTTGTTTCTGCGCCGGGTTGACGGAACCGAGCCAGTCTTCGAGGCGTTTTTCCATGCGCTGGCTGCGTTCCTTGATCTGCTGATCAAGGGATGGCTTGAGGTATTCGGCTTGGCGTTTGCGCTGATCCTTGGCAAACGCTTCGTTCATTTCCGCCACTTGCTTGTCATCCAGGCCTTGCAACAACTCGATGGCCGAAGGAGTGATTTCCCGGGCGGTCTGGGCGATAGCGGCTTTGGCTTCCTGGGTGCGGACCTGCAGGGCCTGGTCGGTGACTTGGTTGGTTTCCACCATCTGCTGCAAGCGGTCGAGCCAATCGAGGTAGCCCGGTAGTTGCGTGGTGCAGTGCCAGCTCAGGTGTTCCTTGAGACGTTCGTTGAACCAGCCTTTTTGCTCGCCGCTCATGTCGAGGTAGTCGCCGAGCGTCCACGGAATGATCACGTCGAGGTTGCGGTAGGCCAGGCCTACACGGCTGCAGGCAGACAGGGCAAGGGTCAAGAGGAGTAGAGCGGCAATCTGTTTTAACCAGCGCGACATGGGCGAGTCCTTGCTAACGCGTAGCTTCACGATCTGATGCAGCATGTGAACGCAGGATGAGCCCAGCAGTTCAGCCGATCAATAGAACGCCCGCTCGGCCTTGAGCGTGACCAGCCCATCGCACTCGCTGTTGTGCCCGGAATACGCCGAACAGTCACCGCCGCTGAGGCTGGAGTCGCTGTAGATCAGGTTGAGATCGACGCCCATGAATGGCCGGGAAAACTTCACCGACCAATCGGTAAAACTGCCTACGTAACCGCCGTCCGCGACGGACACCGGGGAGTTCAGTTGGTGGGTGGTGTACTTCATGCTGATCCCGATGCCAAACGGCTGATTGCCGCCAAGGTCAGCGAACAGGGTGCTGTTCTGTTTGTCCGGATCGTTGCTGAGGGCGATGCCGAAGCGGCTGCCGAGCAGGGTCAGGCCGCCAAACAGTTCGTGGCTGTCGAGGGTTTCGACCTTGGGGTAACTGTAATGAATCATCCCCACTTCGTAGCCGAGGGTCTGGTCGAAGGGATGTTTAAAACCGACGTAGGAATCCACTTCAAGGGTGCTGGACGGCGAGAGTCCCATGCTGGGTGACCACTGGCCGACGTACCAGCCGCTGTCATGGCTGAGGTCGAGGCCACCATGGAACGAATTGGCATCGGAAGTCCCCGGCTTGACCAGACCCTGAGCCATGCTGCGGCTGGGAGTGGTGCCGAGTTTGAGGTCGAAGTCGCCCAGCTCGCGCTGGAACACCTGAGCGTGGGCGCCGGAGCACACCATCAGGCTGAACAGCAGTAAATGCGGGGGCTTGAACATGCGTCACTCCATGAACATGCGAGGGCAGGCGATTAACACAACCTGCTGAAACGCTTGAGCTAGACGTGTGCAAGCATACCGGCGAATGTCCGGCGATGAGGGCCGTTCGTCGATTGATGATTAATTGATTGAATTTGCGGTGTGGCGGGAGGGTTCCAGTCCAAGCGCTTCGAGGCTCAAAGCGCTTACGGACCAGGTGTTGCGGGGGATTACTTTTTGCCGAGGGTGATCTGCTTCGACGGGCCGAACGTCTGGCCACTGACGCCTTTGGCAATTTGCTGGATTTCACCGCCGGACTTGAGGAACGCAGCGATCTGGTTGTTGATCGATTCGCTGGTTTCAACGGCTGGAGCTGGCTTTGCTTTGCTGTTGGATGCTTTTACACGCATGGCGGCCATTAACCTGTAGAAAATTAACTTGGCCAGGCATAGTACATGAGTTACTTGACAATAGCTTGGTAAATATCCCCCGGAATAACCGGAGCGGTGCCAGGTTATTTTGCGTATATCCGCTCAAGAAGTCCGCTAAGCCGCTGTTTTAAATGACAACACAGGAAGATATTTGCTCGTCGCGAGCAGATATCCACGGCGATTTCAGTCATCTGCCGCCTGACGAGCGGCCAGAGGGTGTGGCGTAACCCCAGGCAAATCAACGGATTCGCCGAGATTTTCTCGCGCTGGCGGCTGCGCTCGCGAACGCCACCCTCAAAACCGGGTAGAATGCCGCCCACGCAATGAGGGTATTGGACATGGCTTTAGTCGGGCGCTACAACAGTTTGCAAGTGGTTAAACACACTAACTTCGGTTTATATCTGGATGGCGGGGCGGACGGCGAAATATTGCTGCCCAATCGTTATATTCCTAAAGATATCCCGAGCGAAGATGAAGATTGGCTCAATGTTTTCATTTATCTGGACAGCGATGACAAACTTATCGCCACCACCGAAAAGCCGAAAGTGCAAGTCGGTGAATTTGCCAGTTTGAAAGTGGTTGAAGTCAACAGCATCGGTGTGTTCCTCGACTGGGGCTTGCCAAAGGATTTGTTGCTGCCGTATTCCGAAGAGAAACGACAGCTGACCGCCGGTGAATACGTCGTTGTGCACGCCTACCTGGACAAGCACACCCGGCGAATCACCGCTACGGCGCGCCTGGATCGCTACCTCGACAAGTCACCCGCCAACTACAAGGCCGGGCAGGAAGTCGATCTGCTGGTGGCTGAGGCCACGGACATGGGCTTCAAGGCGATCATCAATAACAAGCATTGGGGCTTGATCCACAAGAACGAAATCTTCAAGTTCATGCGCGCCGGTAAAGAAGAGAAGGGTTTTATCAAGGAAGTCCGTGCCGACGGCAAGATCAGCCTGAGCCTGCAACCGGTGGGCGAAGAAGCCGCCACCAGCCTTAACTCCAAGATCCTCGCCAAGTTGCGCGACAACGACGGCACCTTGGCCATTAGCGACAAGAGTGATCCGGCGCTGATCAGCAGCATGTTCGGCGTCAGCAAAGGCAACTTCAAGAAAGCCATCGGCGCGCTGTACAAGAACGGTCAGATTGTCATTCACGCCGATCGCATTGAACTAAGCTGACCCCGCGCCGGCCCCATGTAAATCGATGACATGGAGCTGGATTGCAATGAAAAAAGCACTGTTTGCCTACGTTGCCACTTTGCTGGCATTCCTGGTGCTCGACGGCCTGTGGCTCGGCGTGCTGATGGGCCCGACCTACAAGGCTCTGCTCGGCTCGCTGATGCTCGATCAACCGCGGCTGGCCCCGGCCGCGGTGTTCTATCTGTTGTATATCGTCGGTTGCGTGGTGTTCGTGGTGTTGCCGGCAGTGACGTGGCAACGCGCCGCGCGGCTGGGCGCGCTGTTGGGCCTTGTGGCCTACGGCACTTATGACCTGACCAATTGGGCGACACTGAATGGCTGGTCCGCGCAGGTCTCATTGATGGATTGGGCCTGGGGCACGTTTGCCACGGCGGTGGCGTGTACGGTGGGGTTTTGGGTGGCGCGTGAGGCGCACTGATCATCACCGCCGGATGACGTTTCTGATGATTTAAAGGTCTGTCACAGGCTTTTATTTCTGGCCATCTGGTTAATAATCGACAGCATAATTCCTCGCCCCGCACCGGACATTCCGGCCGGGGCTTTGCTTTGACTGTCGAGACTGCCATGTCTGTTGTTGTCGAGATTCACCTGTGATCGCGCCACGGCGTAACGCCGACGCCTTTGCCCTGCAAGTGATGGTCGGGTTGTGCCTGATCTGGGGTGTCCAGCAAGTCATCATCAAATGGGCCGCGCCGGACATCGCACCGGTGATGCAGGCCGCCGGGCGCTCGGGGATATCCGCGCTGCTAGTGGGGCTGTTGATTTGCTGGAAGGGCGGCTGGGACCAGGTGGGCCACACCTGGCGCGGCGGTTTGCTGGCCGGCGGGCTGTTTGCGTTGGAATTTTTCCTGATCGCCGAAGGCCTGCAATTGACGTCCGCGGCGCACATGTCAGTGTTTCTCTACACCGCGCCGATCTTCACCGCGCTGGGCGTGCATTGGCTGCTGCCGAGCGAGCGCCTGCGGCCGGTGCAGTGGTTAGGGATTTTCATGGCGTTTATAGGCATTGCCGTAGCGTTTGCTGGCGGGGTGTCCTGGGACAACCTTGATCGCCGCATGCTGCTGGGTGATGCGCTGGGCGTGCTGGCCGGCGCGGCGTGGGGCTGGACCACGGTGGTGGTGCGTGCCTCGCGTTTATCGGAAGCACCGGTAACCCTGACGCTCTTCTATCAGTTGATCGTCGGGTTCATCGGCCTGCTGGTGATTGCCATTGCCAGCGGCCAGGTGACCCACGTCAGCCTGACCACCGTGGCGGTGGCCAGCGTGCTGTTCCAGGGCCTGGTGGTGTCGTTTTTCAGTTACCTGGTGTGGTTCTGGCTGCTGCGCCGCTACCTGGCCGGCAATATTGCGGTGTTCTCGTTCATGACGCCGCTGTTTGGCGTGACCTTTGGCGTGCTGCTGCTGGGTGAAGCGCTCAGCGTTAACTTCATCATTGGCGCGGTGCTGGTGCTGCTCGGGATCACGTTTGTCAGTGCAGAACAGTGGGTGCGCCGCAGTTTGCGCAAAGCATTGGGGCAGCAATAAACGAGCGCAGCGACAGAATGCCGCAGGCGAACCGCTGCGATGGCTCAGTGATGCCGCTTTGCGCGATGGCCGGAACTTATGGGCTGGCATCCTGATCGATTCAGTAACAGATCATTGCGGATTTGCACGAGCAATGCTGAGGACTTCGGACTATTATCAGTGCGAAGTGGCTACAGAATTCAGTCGCTCAGCACGACCCTGAAGGGGGCAAGACGATGAAAGAGAAAATTCAAAACTGGCTGCATGACCTGGGTGTCGCATTGGGTTTGATCGAACCGCCTATGCAGCCGGTGCCGATTCGTACCGATGATGAGCAGCGTCGGCGTCAGTCGCGCCGTCGGTAAGTCGGGCACTGTGCAGTTGTGCAGGGCAGGCTCCCTGAGTTTGCCTGATGAATGGTTTGGGGCTGCTTTGCAGCCCAGCGGGAGCAAGCTCCCTCGCCATAGAAAAGCGCCCATGCCACAAAGAAGCGCCTATGTAACTAACAGGCGCCCTCGTCATCGGCAATAGGTGTGCAGCCGGTTACTCATCCCGCTCAATTCTGATCAAAAACCGGCTCAAATCCTTGACCGTTTTCGCCCTGCGCAACATCTGATCCTCTTCGACGGTAAACGCCGTCAATTCCAGCTCATCCTCGAGATGGAAGATCAAATCCTCGATATCCGCTTTATCCAACCCCAATTGCACCAGGCTGGTGTCTTCGGCGAAGTCATGCCGACCGTCCAGCAGGCGGCTGATCAATTGGTGTACGGCAGCTCGGACGGCGGCTCTTTTCATGGTGGGCTTCACGGCGTGGGTGAGGCGATCCCTGCGAAAGCGTTAATGCGATAGGACGAGTACAGCACAGCGAAGCCGGTGCAGCCACTGGTCAAGCGACGCCGCATTTCCAACAGGCGAAAAAAAACGGGTGTGGCCGCCGACGCCATACCCGTTGAAGAAAGCCTCACATCACGTTTCAGTTCAAATGGCGCTGGCACCCAGGGTCGCCGGGCGACGGGACAGTAGGCTGACCACCACGAAACTCACCAGGCCCACGCCCAGGCTGTAGTAGATCGGCGTGTTGGCGTCCAGACCGTCCTTGACCATGAACAACAACGCCGTGGCAAAGCCCAGGCCCATGCTGGCGATGGCGCCGGCGGTGGTCGCGCGTTTCCAGAAGATCGCGCCGATCAGCGGGATCAGCATGCCGCCCACCAACAGGTTGTAGGCCAGGGTCAGGGCGCTGATCACATCGTTGACCACCAGGGCAATGCCGAGCACCGCGATGCCGGTCAGCAGGGTGAACAGGCGATTGACCGCCAGGCTCGACTGTTTGCCGCCGCGCAATTTCGGCAGCAGGTCTTCGGTCAGGGTAGTGGACGCCGCGAGCAAACCGGCGCTGGCGGTGGACATCATCGCCGCCAGGGCGGCGGCGATCACTAGGCCACGAATGCCGTCCGGCAAGGACAGTTTGACGATGGCGGCGAACGCGTTGTTGACGTTGTCCAGGTCCGGGATCAGCACGTGCGCGGCCATGCCGATCAGCGCGCAGGCCAAGCCGTAGAGAATGCAGTACAGACCGGCGAAGGTGCCGGCGTATTGCGCGACTTTGGCGGTTTTGACGGTAAACACCCGTTGCCAGATGTCCTGGCCGATCAGGATGCCGAAGAAGTAGATCATGAAGTACGTGATGATGGTGTCCCAGCCGATGGTGGTGAAGCTGAACGCCGCTGCCGGCAGTTTCAGCACCAACTCATCCCAGCCGCCGACGCGGTACAGGCAAATCGGCAACAGGATGAACATCAGGCCGACGGTCTTGATCACGAATTGCACGATGTCGGTCAGGGTCAGCGACCACATACCGCCGATCGCCGAGTAGATCACCACCACGCCACCGCCCAGTAGTACCGAGATCCAGAACGGCAGACCGAACAGCACTTGCAGCACGGTACCGATCGCCAGGATCGAGGTCACGCCAATCATCAGCGCGTAGGCCAGCATGATCGCCGCGCTCGCCGAGCGAGCCATCGGGTTGTAGCGTTTTTCCAGGACCTGGGTGACGGTATAAATCTTCAGCTTCAGCAGCGGTTTAGCCAGGAACAGGTTCAGCGCGACGATCCCGCAACCGAGCGCGGCGCACAGCCAGAAGCCGGAAATCCCGTGCACATAACCCAGGCGCACCGTGCCGACGGTCGAAGCACCGCCCAACACGGTCGCGGCCATGGTGCCCATGTACAGGGTCGGGCCGAGGTTACGCCCGGCGACCAGATAATCTTCGTTGGTTTTGGCTTTGCGCATGCCGAAGTAACCGAGCACCAGCATTGCAGCGGCGTAAATGAGAACGACGAATAAATCCAGGGCCATGAGGCGTTTCTCCGATTGTCTTTTTTATGGTGGAACAGAGTGAATGCTATGGTGTTGCTTCTTTAGGTATTTCAGTGTCAGGCGGCTTGGCGTACACCCGTCGTGATGGCGCCGCTGCGGACATTCACGGGGCGGAATACGTCCTTCGGCTCCGGAAACAACTTCAACAAGTTCAGATAAACCACCGACGCCAACCCCAGCGTCACCGCACACCGGCAGGAGCAACCCGCTCGGCCACACCGCCAGCGCGCCGCCGACGTAGTTGTTCGCGGCTCAGCGTTCGTTCATGACCGGCCCTCAGCGATGCACCACGCCCGGCAGTACGCAGAGCATTTCGTACAGCAGGTTGGCGGCCAGCAGCGAGGTGTTACCGGTGGTGTCGTAAGCGGGCGAAACTTCTACCAGATCGCAGCCGACCAGATCGAGGCCCTGGCAGCCACGGACAATTTCGATCGCCTGAATGGTGGTCAAGCCGCCGATTTCCGGGGTGCCCGTGCCCGGTGCCCAGGCTGGGTCGATGCCGTCGATGTCGAAACTCAAATACACCGGGCCGCCGCCGACTTTCTCGCGCACTTCGGCCATGAGCGGGGCCAGGGATTTGTGCCAGCACTCTTCGGCCTGGACCACGCGGAAGCCCTGGTTGCGGCTCCAGTTGAAGTCATCGGCGGTGTAGCCCTGGGCGCGCAGGCCAATCTGCACCACGCGGTCCGGGTCCAGCAGGCCTTCTTCGACGGCGCGGCGGAAGGTGGTGCCGTGGGCGATTTTCTCGCCGAACATGTGATCGTTCACATCGGCGTGGGCATCGATGTGCACCAGGCCGACCTTACCGTGCTTTTTATGGATCGCGCGCAGGATCGGCAGGGTGATGGTGTGGTCGCCGCCGAGGGTTAGCGGGATCACGTTGTGTTCAAGGATCTGGTGATAGGACTCTTCGATGATTCGCACGGCGTCGAGCAGGTTGAAGGTGTTGATCGCCACGTCACCGATGTCGGCGACCGACAGCGAGTCGAAGGGCGCGGCGCCGGTGGCCATGTTGTAGGGGCGGATCATCACCGATTCGGCGCGGATTTCCCGAGGCCCGAAACGGGTGCCGGGGCGTAGCGAGGTGCCGATGTCCAGCGGCACGCCGACGAACGCCGCGTCGAGGCCGGCGGCGGTGGGGACATGGGGAAGACGCATCATGGTGGCGATGCCGCCGAAGCGCGGCATTTCGTTGCCGCCCAGTGGTTGATGGAGAATCTTGTCCACGGGTTCAGGCCTCATCGTTTTTGTATTAGGCGGCGATGATGCGAAAAGCCCTGGGGCGGAAGAATCGCTGCGGGCAAATACTTAGTTCAGGTTTTTCTAAACTAATGCTGATGGCGCGGATAAACTCCCCATCACTATCATCCATGTGGGACCGGGCTTGCCCGCGAAGACGTCGTGTCAGTCGACCTCAGTTTGCCTGACACACCGCTTTCGCGGGCAAGCCCGCTCCCACAGGTTCAGTGTTGTTAATGGAGCCTCCATGGCCAACGCGTTACCCGACCTGAAACTGTTGCGCATCTTCGTCAGCGTGGTCCGTCACCAGGGCTTTGCCAACGCGCAGCAGGAGCTGAACCTGTCGACTTCGGCGATCAGCACCTACATGAGCCAGCTCGAAGCGGCGCTCGGCCTGGTGCTGTGTCATCGCGGGCGCGGTGGGTTCAGCCTGACCAGCAAGGGCGAGCTGTTCCATCAGGAAACCCTGCGCCTGCTGGCCGAACTCGAAGGTTTCGAGCAATACGCCGCTGCGCTCAAGGGCGAACTGCGCGGCACCTTGAACCTCGGGGTGATCGATTCGACAGTCAGCGACAAAGCCCTGCCGTTCGCCGAAGCCATCGGCGCCTATAGCCAGGAACATCCGGCGGTGCATTTGCATTTGTCGGTGATGAGCCCTTACGAACTGCAACTCGGCGTGCAGGACAACCGCCTCGACCTGGCCATCGGCGCGTTCTCCACGCGCATGAGCGGGCTGGTCTACATGCCGCTGTACCGTGAACAGCACTGGCTGTATTGCAGCAGTCGGCACCCGTTGTTCGCTGAGCGGCGGATACCCGAGCAAGTCATCACCCAGCAGCGCATGGTCGGGCGCGGTTACTGGAGCCAGGCCGAGCTGGCGCGCCACGGTTTCAAGCACAGCGCGGCGACCGTGGAGAGCATGGAGGCGCAGCTCATCCTGGTGTTGTCCGGCGCCTACATCGGTTACCTGCCGGAACACTACGCCCAGGCCTGGGCCGACAAAGGCGATTTGCGCGTTTTGCTGCCGGCGACCTTTGGCTACCAGGCACCGTTTTCGATGATCGTGCGCCGTGGCCGCAGCCGCGAACCGCTGATCCAGACCTTCCGCGACTTGCTCAAAGCACAACTGAACCAGGCCTGAGACCATGAGCCGAGAACACTGCCCGCGCTGCTTGCGCCCACACACCCATTGCCTGTGTCCGCTGATCCCAAGCCTCGATAGCCGCACCCGAGTAATGCTGTTGCAGCATCCCAGCGAAGTGAACCACGCGCTGAACACCGCGCGGTTGGCAGCGCTGGGGCTCAACAACGCTCAGTTGATCGTTGGCGAAGTATTCGAGGATCTGCCGGCGCTGCTCAATCAACCGGGCTACCGCGCGTGCTTGTTGTTCCCCGGTGAAGACGCACAGCCGTTGCAGATGTATTCGGCTGCCGATGAGCCTCTGCTGCTGGTGGTGCCGGACGGCACCTGGCGCAAGGCGCGCAAATTGCTGCACCTCAATCCACTGTTGGCGGCGTTGCCTCGGGTGACCTTAAAAGAGGGTGGCGTGTCGCGCTATCGCCTGCGCAAGGCTCCGGGGCCGGGAGCGTTGTCGACGGTGGAAGCCATCGTTCAGGCACTGCAAACCCTCGAAGCACCGACCTCGTTCGAGCCGTTGCTTAAACCTTTTGAAGCGCTGATCGAAGGGCAGATTGCGGCGATGGGGGAGGAGACTTACCAGAGGAATCACGGGCACTGAGTAACGCTTTGGCAATGAAAAAACTGTGGCAATCAGTACCTCAATGGCAATGAGAACCTCTGTGGCGATGAGTACCCCTGTGGCGATGAGTACCCCTGTGGCGAGGGAGCTTGCTCCCGCTGGGCTGCGCAGCAGCCCTAAAAAGCCTTGGAGTGTCAGAATTACCGCGATAGCAGATCTCGGGAGCGCTTCGCACTCCAGCGGGAGCAAGCTCCCTCGCCACAAAAGCTTCTTTGTTACGGCAATAGTGCCTGGCTCTACCTTTCCCGCATCGCCTCGGTCCGCGCCTTCAACACCGGTTTGAGCAAGTAATCCAAAACACTCTTCTCCCCGGTGATGATGTCCACGGTCGCGACCATTCCCGGGATGATCAGCAGCGGTTTGGCGTCGCTGCCCAGATGGTTTTTGTCGGTGCGCACCTGGATCAGGTAGAAGCTGTTGCCCTTGTCGTCGGTGATGGTGTCGGCGCCGATCAGTTCTAATTTGGCGCTGAGCCCGCCATAGATCGTGTAGTCATAGGCGCTGAACTTGACCATGGCTTTCTGGCCGGGGTGCAGGAAGGCCACGTCCTGCGGGCGGACCTTGGCTTCGATCAGCAGGTTGTCTTCCAGCGGCACGATTTCCACCATGTCGCTGCCCGGCTGAACCACGCCGCCAATGGTGTTGACCTTCAACACCTTGATGATGCCGTGCACCGGCGACACCACCGTGGTGCGGGTCACGCGGTCATCGATGGCGATGCTCGACGCAGTGATTTTCGACAGGTCGGTGCGTTTCTCATTGAGCTCCTTGGCCGCGTCGGAGCGGAAGGATTGCTCGGATTCATCAATCTTGCTTTTGATCTCGTTGATCGCCGATTCGGCCCGTGGAATCGCCAGGGTCGTGGCATTCAGCGAGCCACGAATCTCCACCGCACTGCGCTTCAATCGGAGGATTTCCACCGGCGAAACCGCACCCGTGCCCACCAGTGGCGCCGACATGTTCATCTCTTGTTGCAGCAACGCCAGGCTTGAACTGTATTGCCCCTGTTTCGAGCGGAATTCCGCCAGTTCCTGGGTTTTTTGCCGAAGTTGTTCGCTGAGCGTCCGCTGCTCGCTGGCCAGGCGACGCTGCCGTTGTTCATACAGCGAGCGCTCGTCCTCGGCCACTTGCGGGGCCTTGGCGATCACCTCGGCGGAAAGCTTGAATGGCCGGCCCTCGGCCTCGGCGGACAATCGCTCGACCTGCGCGGTCAGCGCATAACGATCGGCCTCGCTTTCGCCTTTGTTCGACAGGAACCGCGTGTCGTCCAGGCGCAGCAAGGTATCGCCCTTGTTCACCATTTGCCCTTCGCGCACAAAAATCTCGGTGACGATGCCGCCCTCCAGGTTCTGGATCACCTGGACTTTGCTCGACGGAATCGCCTTGCCTTCGCCCATGGTCACTTCTTCGAGCACGGCGAATTTGGCCCATACCAAACCGCTGATCAGCAACGCGGCGGCCAGCCACACGGTGATGCGCGACCAGCGCGGCGAGTCCTGCAGCGAGGCGCCGGCGGTCTCCGGAAGGAATTCGCTCTCGGCGCTTTTGCTGAAACTGCCGAAGTAGCCACGGTCCTTTTCTGCTGCTGATGAAACCGACATGGGCAACTCCTAGACAGCCGCAGAGCCGACACGGCCCTTGCGCAGTGCATCGATGACCGCTTCTTTCGGACCGTCGGCGACGATCTTGCCGTTGTCCAGCACCAGCAGGCGGTCGACCAGGCTGAGCATTGAAGTGCGGTGGGTGACCAGCAGCAGGGTTTTGCCCTGCACCCAGCCGTGCAGTTTTTGCCGCAGTACGTCTTCGCTGGTGTTGTCCATGTGGCTGGTGGGTTCGTCCAGCAGCAGGATCGGCGGGTCGAGCAACAATGCCCGCGCCATCAACACTGCTTGGCGCTGGCCGCCGGAGAGCAACTGGCCGCGCTCGCCGACCGGCCGGTCGAAGCCTTGCGGATGCTGGCGCGCCAGCTCGGTGACGCCGGTCAGTTCCGCCACTTCTAGCATTCGCGCATCGCTGACGTAACGCGCGCCGAGGGTCAGGTTGTCGCGCAGGCTGCCGGCCAACAGCGGCAGGTCGTGGGCGACGTAACCGATTTGCTGGCGCAGGTCGGCGACGTCCAGTTGCCGCAGGTCGAGGCCATCGAGCAGCAACTGGCCCTCGTCCGGCGCGTAGAAACCCATGACCAATTTACCGAGGGTGCTTTTGCCGGAGCCGCTGCGGCCGATGATGCCGATCCGCTCGCCGGGTTTGAGGCTGAAGCTGACGTTGGCCAGCGCCGGGCCGTTCTGGCCCTGGTACTGAAACGTCACGCCGCTGACGTCGAGTGCGCCCTGCAGTTGCGTGCGCTCCAGCGGCCGTTGCTTGGCGTCCCGCTCCTGCGGCAGGCCCATCAGCGCATCGGTGCTTTTCATGGTCAGTTGCGCTTGCTGGTAGCGGGTAATCAGCCCGGCGATCTGCCCCAGCGGCGCGAGCACCCGGCTGCCGAGCATGTAAGTCGCCACCAGCGCGCCGACGCTGAGGCTGCCGGCGATGATGCTGTAGACCCCGGCGATGATGGTCGCCATACCCGACAACTGCTGGATGAACAGCGTGCCGTTGGTGGCCAGGGCCGAGAGGTTGCGCGCATGGCTGTCGAGGCGGGTTAGGGCGCCGTGGGTGCTTTCCCATTTGTGCTGGCGCTCGCTTTCGGCGCTGCACGCCTTGAGGGTTTCCAGGCCGCCGAGGGTTTCGATCAGCAAGGCCTGGCGTTCGGCGCCGAGGCTGAGGCTGCGCTGCACGGTGTCGCGCAGCCGCGCCTGAATGATCATCGCGAAGATGATCGTGATCGGAAACGCCAGCAGCGGAATGATCACCAGCCAGCCGCCGAGCAGGCCAATCACCACCAGCATCAGAACGGCGAACGGCAGGTCGATCAGGCTGGTGAGGGTCACGGCGGTAAGGAATTCCCGCAGACCCTGGAAGTCGTGGATGCTTTGGGCGAAACCACCGATGGTCGCCGGTTTGGCTTTCATCGCCATGCCGGTGATGCGCTCGAACAGGGTCGCGGACAGGATCACGTCGGTTTTCTTACCGGCGGTGTCCAGCAGGTGCGCGCGCACCACCCGCAGCACCAACTCGAAACCGGTGCCGATCATCAAGCCGATCGACAGCACCCACAGGGTCGAAATGGCCTGGTTAGGCACCACGCGGTCGTAGGTCTGCATGACGAACAGCGGCACCATCAACCCCAACAGGTTAATCAGGAAACTGGCGAGAATGGCGTCGCTGTACAGCCAGCGCGACAGCTTCAAGGTGTCGCGAAACCACGCCTCGACCCGTGGCACCAGCGGCGAGCGCAGGTCTTCGAGTTCGTGGCGCGGGCGGGCGAACAGTGCCTGGCCGGTGTAATCCTC
Source organism: Pseudomonas rhizozeae (assembly GCF_031583775.1). Taxonomy (NCBI): domain Bacteria; kingdom Pseudomonadati; phylum Pseudomonadota; class Gammaproteobacteria; order Pseudomonadales; family Pseudomonadaceae; genus Pseudomonas; species Pseudomonas rhizozeae. The sequence continues at coordinate 4,170 of NZ_JAVLSB010000072.1, read as the reverse complement.
GGCCAGTGCGTCCATGCTGACCCACTGCTCGCCGCCGTCCGCTTCGCTAGGCAGGATCAGCGCCTGGCCGTCGTCGCCGAAACGCCGCAGCACCGCGCAGCGACCGTTGTTGAGCAGCAACAGCACCGGCAGGTTCAGCGGCGATATGGCTTTCAAATCACGCCGCAGCAGCCGCGCCTGCAAACTGGCCCGGGCCGCCGCACGGGGCAGCAGGTCCAGGCTCAGACGTTGCTGCGCCAACGGCAGGCCGGCGCTCAGGCTGGCGCGGCTGACCGTCGCGCCGTGGAGTTTGCACAGGATCAGCAAACCATCCAGGAGCGGGTCGTCGAAGCTCAGGCGCGGATCGACGCCAATGTTGCCGGGTTCCATGCTGGTCACGTCAGTCACTCCCCGACCTATCGCAATTCAGGCAAACGGGCTTCGCTTTTTACTTCGGTCTTGGCGATCGCATCGTTGGGCAGCACCACCCGCTGCTTGCTCAGCAACACGCCCATGTTCGCCAGCACGCGGTACATCGAGTACTCCTCGGTGTAGCGCACTTCGGTGTAGCGCCGGTTGGCGTTGTACAGCTCGTTTTCGCTGTCGAGCACGTCGAGCAAGGTCCGCTGCCCGAGGCCGAACTGGTCCTGATAGGCCGCGCGCACCCGCGTGGTGGTCTCGGCGTACTCCCGGGCGGTCGGGGTTTGCTTGCGCGCATTGAGCATGGCGTTCCACGCCAGGTGGATGTTCTCGTTGAGCTGGCGCAGGGCGTTGTTACGGATGTCCATGGCCTGGTTGATCTGGTGCGCATTGGACTGCAAACGTGCCTTGTCGCTGCCGCCACGGAACAGGTTGTAGTTCATCACCACACCCACCCGCCATTCGTTGTCGTGGCCCTTGTCACCCTGCACGTTGTTGTTGGCGCCCACCGCCGCTTCGGCGTCGAAGCGTGGGTAGAACGGCGACTTGGCGACTTCGTACTGGCTTTCGGCGGACTGCACGTCGGCCTGGGCCGATTTCAGGTACGGGTTGTTATCGACCATGCTCTGCTGCGCATCTTGCAGGGTCGGCGGTAATTCACCGCGAGTGGAGGGCGGCGTTTCCAGTTCATCGGGCATGCGCCCGGTCACGGCGAAGAAGTTCGACTCGGCGTCCGCCAGATCGACTTCGGCGGTGTCCAGGTTGTTTTCCGCCAGCGCCCGGCGAGCAACCGACTGATCGGCGTCGGCATTGCTGCCGATGCCGCGCTGGGTGCGCAGGCCGATCTGGTCGTTGACCCGCAAGTGCGCCTGCAGGTTGTTCTTGGCCAGGGTCACCAGTTCGCGGCGCTTGAGCACCTCGAGGTAGACCTCGATGGTGCGCAGGGCCAAATCTTGGGCGGTGCCCTGGGCGTAATAGGCCCGGGAGTTGACTACGCCTTTGGTGCGTTCCACTTCGTTGGCGGTGTTGAAGCCGTCGAACAGCATCTGCCGCAGGCGCAGTTCCGACTGGGTGTAGGTGAGGATTTCCTTGTGGTGGTTGCCGAACGCGCGGGTGTTGGTGTTATCGCTGTACCCGCGCCCGTACGCGGCATTCAGATCGACAGAAGGGTAAAAGCCGCCCTTGGCGACCTTCACCTCTTCGTCGGCGGACAATCGGCTGTCGACCCGTGAGGCCAGTTCCGGGTGGGTGGCGATCGTGCTCTGGATGGCCTCGGTCAAGGACAACGCCTGAGCCTGGGACGTGCAGGCCATGGCCAATAAAATCGCACTGCATAACGGGGTAAGTGGGCGCATGGTGCATCTCCCTCGGGATCCAAATGGAGCTAAGTCGCCAAATATTTGGCGTAATTTTTAGTGCAAACCGTTTCAGGCTTGTAACAACAGAGCTAAGAACATCCTGACGCAAAGCTAAGAAGGATTTCTCATAAGGCCTATGCCAAAAAAAACTTATGCGCTCAGAAAAAAACCGCACATTGTTCATTGCACGAACCTAGGAATTACGCGCTCTTCGAACGCATTTCAGGGTTTACACAAAGTTCCATTCATTTAGCGACATTGGGCGAGAAAGTGCTGGAGGGGAGGGAAGCGGGACGGTTTTTAGGCGACATTTTTTTGTCGCTTACAAAAAATACCGTTTTGCTGCGTTCACGGGCAGGTCAGTCGCGGATCCCCGTCTACCGGGTGCGGTCCACGCCGCGACAACTTGCCGGGGGACAGACGCCAGGCGTGGCTGCCTGATGGGACGTTCGCGGTAGCGAGCGACTGTCGGCCCGCGTGGTGACCCGATGACACCGCACGCATTTTCTTCGCCTACACCAGTGCCAGCGACGTTGGCAGCGGAGGAGATGCACATGGCTACGCTCATCGGGACCGTCACTCAGGTTATTGGTCAGGTTTTTGCGGTTGCCGGAGACGGCACACGGCGAGCGCTGAGCGTAGGCGATCGGCTGTTTGCCGGCGATCAACTGGTGACCGGGGCCGAAGGCGCCGTGGCGGTGCACCTGCAAAACGGCGAGGAGCTGACCCTCGGCCGTGGCAGCAGCCTGCTGATGACTTCGCGATTGCTCGCGCATCAGGCGCCCCACGTCGACGCGCAAGAGGCGATTACGCCAACCCAGGCGCAACTGACCGACGTCGAACAACTGCAGAAAGCCATCGCCGCCGGCGCCGACCCGACGCAAACCGGCGAAGCCACTGCCGCGGGCCCCAACGGCAACACCACGCCGGGCGGAGCGCTGGGCGGCGGCCACAGTTTTGTGATGCTGGACGAAGTGGGCGGTCGGGTTGACCCGACCATCGGTTTTCCCACTGCCGGCTTCAACGGCATTCCGGAATTCCCAGAAGAGCGCCGCGATGCGGTGGTCCAGCAGGGCGATGACGACACCGGGCCCATCGTGGTGGTGCCGACGCCTCCAGCGCCACCGGTCAACAACATCGTCACCCTCAATGGCCTCGACGTCAGCGGCGGCGAGATGACCGTCAACGAGGCCAATCTGCCGAACGGTTCCGCCAGCAACCCGAACGCCCTGACCCAGAACGGCACCTTCAGCATCACCGCGCCAGATGGCTTGCTGAGCCTCAACATCGGCGGCATCAGTGTGATCAATGTCGGTGTGGCCAGCGGTTTTCCACAGTCGATCACTACGCAGTTGGGCAACACCCTGACCATCACCGGGTACAACCCGGCCACCGGCGTGGTGAGTTACAGCTACACCCTCAACGGCAACGAAACCCACGCGGCCGGTGAGGGCGTCAACAACCTCAGTGAACAGTTCACGGTGGTCGCGGCAGACAGCAATGGCGACACCGCCACCGGTTCCCTGGCTATCAATATCACTGACGACGTGCCGAAAGCCGTCGACGATGGCAACGGCGTCGCCTCGGAAACCACGCTGGTGCTGGAAGGCAACGTGCTGAGCAACGACTCGCAAGGCGCCGACCGTGTGCCGGTCGGCCCGAACAGCGGGCCGATCACCCCCGGCACGTTCAACGGCACTTACGGGACCCTGGTACTGAATGCCAACGGCACTTACACCTACACGCTCAACAGCAGCGATGCCGACTTCAAAGCGTTGCACGGCGGCGGCAATGGTACGGAAACCTTCACCTACACCCTGACCGATGCCGACGGCGACAGCAGCACGGCCAATCTGGTGCTGCAGATTCACAACAACGATGATCCGGTGATCATCAATGGTCTTGAGGTCAGCGGTGGCGAGCTCACGGTCTACGAAAAAAACCTGACGTCCGGCAGCGCCCCGGACAGCACGCAACTGACCCAAAGCGGCAGCTTCACCATCACCGCACTGGATGGCGTACAGACCCTGACCGTGGGTGGCATCGCCGTGGTCAGCGGCGGTGTGGTCGCCGGTTTTCCGCAGTCGATTGCCACCGGGTTGAACAACACCCTGACTATCACCGGGTTTGACCCGGCCACCGGCGTGGTCACCTACAGCTACACCCTCAATGCCAACGAGGCGCATCCGACCGGCAACGATGCCAACAACCTGCCCGAGCAGTTCGCAGTGACGGTGGTTGACGACAACGGCACCACCGCCAATGGCACGCTGGACGTCAACGTGATTGATGACCTGCCCACAGCGGTGAATGACAACAATGCCAGCACTGCCTCTGAAAACACCCTGGTGCTGACCGGCAACGTGCTGACCAATGATGTGCAAGGCGCCGACCGCGTCACTGTCGGCCCTAA
>NZ_JAVLSB010000071.1:0-24858 GCF_031583775.1 Pseudomonas rhizozeae | reverse complement strand
AGCGAGGCACCGAATGGAGGGGATCAAAGCGCTTGGTTACTTGGCGCTTTTCCAAGTAACCCGCTGTAAGAGCGGAACCCATCGAGGCCATCACCCAAGGAATGGATATGTACACCAGCACAATCTCTAGTGCCTGAGCAAAAGTCATCGCTGGCAAGTCGAATCGTCGCACCGCAGCTCCCACAGGGTTTTGGGCCATCCACGGGGAACGCGTACAACTCGAAGCCAGGTCGGCTACTAGGCCGCCTCGGGCGCTGTGCTTTTGATCTGGCTCTTGATCTGCACTGCCCCGTTAACCAGAGGCTGAACGCAGGTCTTGCGCAGTGGGCAACCCGGCAGGGATGCCGGGTTAGCCGCCCCCGGCCAGGGATGGCCGATGGCGGCGGGCCCACGGAGCAAGTCCGGAGTGAAGGCATGCCGAGCCCTAGCGAGGCACCGAATGGAGGGGATTAGAGCCTTTGGTTACTTTGGGCTTTTCAAAGTGACCCGCTGTAAGAGCGGAACCTATATCAGCCATCACCAAAGAAATGGATATGTACACCGATACACCAGAAACGATCACACCCGAGCCCGCACCCACCCCGCCACTTCGGCATGTATCCCGTCCACCTCACTCAACAACCCGCCCATGCGCATAAAGTCATGGGTCATGCCCGGTTGTTCCAGCAAGGTCAGTTCATTGCCCGCCGCGCGTAAGGCTTCGGCATACGCCAGGCCTTCATCGTGCAGCGGGTCATGCCCGGCCAGATAGACCAACGCCGGGGCCAGGCCCGACAAATCGTCGGCCAGCAACGGCGAGCAGCGCCAGTCGGCGAGGTCGGCCGGGGTGCGGGCGTAATGGGCGTAGAACCAGTCCAGGGTCGGTGTTTCCAGCAGGTAACCCTCGGCAAAATCCCGGTGGGACGCGCGCTGGGTGGTCGCGTCGCTCACCGGATACACCAGCACTTGCGCCTTGGGCTGCAGCTGCATCTCCTGCGGTTCTCGCACGGCCATGATCGCCAACACCGTCGCCAGAGTGGCGCCGACGCTGTCGCCGGCCAGCACCACCCGCGCTGCATCCAGGCCCAGTGCGGCGCCCTCGCGAACCAGCCAGTTGGCGGCGTCGCAGGCGTCTTGCACCGGGGTCGGGAAGCGCCACTCGGGTGCCAGCCGGTAATCCACGGTCAGCAGCGCAAAACCGCCTTGCGCCGCCAGCCGCCGACACAACGCATCATGAGAATCGAGGCTGCCGACCACATAACCGCCGCCATGGAAATACAGCAGCACCGGTTGCAAGCCATCCACCGCCGCGCCATCGCGATACAAATGCGCTGCCAGGGAATGGCCGTCCCGCGCGGCGATGTTGAAGGCCTGGCAGGTCACCGATTCCAATGGCATATCGAGGAACCCCGACGAGGCCTCGAAATCGATTCGCGCCTGCTCGGGGGACAGTTCATGCATCGCCCGGCTCTTGCCAGTCATCCGGCCGAATTCGGCCAGTTCGAGGAACGCTTCAAGTTCTGGCAACAGGGCCATGGGTGCATCCTTATAAAACTGAAATTAACGAACATGGAATGAATGGGCGCTGGACGTTGGCCTTGCGCTGAATTGTGGTGAGGGGGCTTGCCCCCGTTGGGCTGCGAAGCGGCCCCAACAGCTTGGGCCTGCTCCAACACCCTCACGCCACCACCACCCTCTCAACCAATAACCGCTCCAGCTCATCCAGCAATTCATTGCTGCGCAGCAACTCGTAATGACTGCCCGCCAACAAGCGATCAATACCCTGGCCAACCTGCGCTTCGAACACCCGGCGTTCGTCCTCGCGCCCGGCCACCCACCAGCGGTGCGCAGTGGCGTGGATCGGCGGCAGGTGCCGTTGCGCCAAGGCCAGTTGCTTGAGCCGTGAGCCGGTGGCGAAGATGTGCGTCAGTTCCCCCGCCCCCAGCGCGCTGTGTTCATTGGAGCCGTGCAGCGCCGCGTCGATCACCGCGCCGGCGCCTTCGCGCTCAGCCAGGTTCGCGGCTTTCTGGGCGATCAGCGCCTGGGCTTCGTCCGCCGGCACGCCGAGCACAAAGCGCAGAAAGTCCGCGAGGTCCTCGCGCCAGTCCCCCGCTTCGGCGGTGCCGGCCACGTAGCTGTCGACCAGCCCGGCGAACGCCACGCTTTGCCCCTGCGCTTCCAGGTGTTGCGCGACCAGTTGCGTCAACGCCCCGCCCAGCGACCAGCCGAGCAAGTAATACGGGCCGTGCGGCTGTTGCGCGCGAATCCGCTGGCTGTAGGCGTCGGCCATCGCTTGCAGGGAATGATCCTGCCAGTGCGGGTCGAGCAGCATTCGGCATTGCAAACCGTATAAGGTGCGGCGGCCGTCCAGGCGTCGCGCCAGTGGCTCGTAATCGAACACCGTGCCGAACCCGGCATGCAGGCAGAACAGCGCCGGCACCTCGGGCACTCGCGCATTCAAGGCCAGCAACGGGTCGGGGGCCTGGGCCGGTTCTGCGGCTTGATAGCCGCTGAGTTCAGCGATGCACGGCTTCTGCATCAAGTCCCGCAGCTTCAACTGGAAGCCCAGCTCCGGCTGGTTGCGCACCCGCGAGATGACTTTCAGCACCTGCAACGAGTCGCCGCCCAGTTCGAAGAAGTTGTCGTCGATGCCCACTTGCGCCACGCCCAGCACGTCTTGCCAGATCAGCGCCAACGCCTGCTCCAGCGCATTGCGCGGCGCACGGTAACCGCCCAGGGTCCATTCCGGCTGCGGCAAGGCGCGGCGGTCGAGTTTGCCGTTGGCCGACAGCGGAAAACGCTCCAGCACCAGGATCCGCGCCGGCACCATGTAGTCTGGCAGTTGCGCTTGCAGCTCAGCCTTGAGCCGGCGATCGACGCCGTTGCCCGTCGCCACCACATAGCCCACCAGTTGCTTGCCGGTCGGCGTGTCGTGCACCACCACGGCGGCGTCCTGCACCCCGGCGGCGTCGCGCAGGCGTGCTTCGACTTCCCCCAGTTCGATGCGGAAACCACGGATCTTCACTTGCTGGTCGAGACGCCCCAGGTAGTCGATCAAACCGCACTCGCGCTGGCGCACCAGGTCGCCGGTGCGGTACATGCGCCCGCCGGCCGCAAATGGATCGGGAATAAACCGCTCGGCGCTAATCCCCGGGCGCTGGTGATAACCCCGCGCCAGGCATTCGCCACCCAGGTACAGCTCGCCGCTGACGCCCACCGGCAACGGATTGAGATCAGCGTCCAGCACGTACACCCCGCGCCCGGCCACGCCACGACCAATCGGCGCATAGGCCGCATCGCAGCGTTCGCTGAGTTCGGCGCGCCACAGCAGCGGCGTGACCACCGTCTCGGTCGGGCCATAACCGTTGACCAGCCGCTGCGGGCGCAAGGCCCGTTTGACGTGCTCGAAACTGGCGTCCGGCACCGCGTCACCGCCGAAGCAATAGACCTCGACCGGCGGCGGGTTGCCCTGGCGTTCGGCGACCTCGGCCATCTGTTGCAGGTACGCCGGCGGGAAGCACGCCACCGTCACCTGATGCCGATGCAGCACCTCCAACGTCTGCTCCGGCGTCCACAGGTTGTCTTCGCGCACCACCAGGCTGCCACCGGCCAGCAACACGCTCAGCCAACGCTCCTGGGCGCCGTCGAAAGCGAACGACATGAAGTGCAATTCGCGGCTGTGCGGGGTCAATTCATAGCGCTCGATGATGCCGCGGCAATGCCGGGCAATCGGCCCGCGTTCCACCGCCACGCCTTTCGGCTGGCCGGTGGAACCGGAGGTGTAGATCAGGTACGCCAGGTGCCCCGGCAGCGGTTGAATCGCTGGAGTCTGTGCGTCGCCGTCCAGGGTCAACTGATCGAGCAGCAAGCGCGGCGGGCTGTCGGCCAGGGGCAGGCGTTGGCCGAGATCGCTGTCGCACAGCACCAGACTGGCGGCGGAATCGCTGAGCATGTAGGCCAGGCGCTCCGGCGGGTACGCCAGGTCCAGCGGCAGGTACGCCGCGCCGGCCTTGAGCACCGCGAGGAACGCCACCAGCGTGCGTTCGGAACGCGGCAACGCCACCGCCACCAGGCTTTCGGCGCCGATCCCGCGTGCGCCCAACTGTTGCGCCAACCCGTTGGCTTGCGTTTCGAGCGCGGCATAGCTGAGTTGCCGGTCTTCACAGAACAGGGCGATTTTCTCCGGCTGCTGGCGCACGTGGCGATCGAATGCCTCCAGCAAATCGCGGCGGTCATCCGACGCTTGCGGCAGCTCGATCCGCGCCTCCGGCAGCCCGAGGTTGCCCAGCAGGCATTCGGCATCCCGAGGCAAGCGGCGCAGCAAACCTTCGAGTTGCGCACGAATGCGCTGCACTTGCGCTTCACTGAAACGCTCTTGCAGGTACAGGTACTCGACCTCCAGCCCTTCGTCGTTGGCGCTGACCATCAAGTCCATCGGGAAGTTGGTGACGCCGCCGCTGCCGACTTCGGCAAAGCGTAGTTCGCCTTCTTCGCCGCCGCGCAAGGCACGGTCCACCGGGTGGTTTTCGAACACGATGATGCTGTCGAACAAGCCCTGGCCACCCTGCCCGGCCCAGCGCTGAATGTCCGACAGCGGCGTGTGTTCGTAGTCGCGCACGTTGAGGTTGTAGTCCTGCAATTCACGCAGCCAGTCGCCCAATGCTTGTTGCGGATCGAGGGTCTGGATCACCGGCAAGGTGTTGATGAACAGCCCGAGCATGTCCTGCGCGCCGGCCAAACCGGTCGGCCGCCCCGCCACCGTGGCGCCGAATGCGACGCTGCGCTGGCCGCTGTGCCGTTGCAACAGCAACAGCCACGCGCCCTGCACCAGCGTGTTGAGGGTCACCCGTTGGCGTTTGGCAAAACTGTGCAACGCGCGAGTCGCCGTCGCATCGAGGTGGCTGTACATCACGCCGTGCCCGGCACCACCGGCGCCGGACGCCTTGGCCAGAATGGTCGGTGCTTCGAGCAACGCCAGGCGTTCGCGCCAGAAACCTTCAGCCGCGCTGGCGTCCTGGCGCTGCAGCCAGGCGATGTAGTCGGCATACCGCCCGGTCAGCACCGGCAGCGCGTCGTGGTGATACAGACGCAGCATGTCGCCGAGCAGCCGCGACGCGCTCCAGCCGTCGAGCAACAGGTGATGGTAGATCCAGATCATCTGGTAACGGTCGTCACCCAAGCGCACCAGGATGAACCGCATCAGCGGCGGGCAACTGAGGTTGAAGCCCTTGGCCTGTTCCGCCGCCGCCAAGGCCTTCAGCGCCCGTTCGGTGTCGTCGAGATCACGCCAGTCGAGTTCTTCGATTGGCAACTCGGCCTCGGCGAACACCGCTTGCAGCGGATCGGCCAGGCCGTCACGCCAGCGGAACGCCGCCCGCAGCACTTCGTGGCGCTCAATCAGGGTTTGCCAGGCCGCGCGGAAACGCGGGATCTGCAAGCCGTCCACCGCCACACTCAACTGGTTGACGTAGGGGTTGAGGTCCGGCGCATCGAGGCAATGGAACAACATGCCCTGCTGCATTGGCGACAGCGGATACAAATCCTGCAAACCGGCGCGGCCAGCCGCATCAATGTGCGGCACCAGGCTGAACGCCTCGACCCGCGCCGCTTCCACCAGGCTCGCATCGCGGTGTGTGGCGATGGCGGCCAGGGCGCGGATGATCTGGGTGTCGAACAGTTGCTTGGGGCTGAACACCAGGCCGCGCTGGCCGGCACGGCTCACCGCTTGCAGCGAGACGATCGAGTCGCCGCCCAATTCGAAGAAGTTCTCGGTGACGCCCACCGACTCCAGCCCCAGCAGTTCGCACCAGATCTCCACCAGCAAGGCCTCGGCCGGCGATGCGGCGGCGATTTGTTCGAGGTGCGCGCGGGAGGCTTGCGGCGCCGGCAGGCCTTGGCGATCGAGCTTGCCGTTCGGCGTCAGCGGCAAGGTTGCCAGGCACAGCAAGTGCGCCGGTAACATGTGCGCCGGCAAGCGGCTGCGCAGGTGCGCGATCAAGGCGTCGCGCAGGCTCTGTTCATCGGCCAGCGGATCCCGGGGCACCACGTAGCCGACCAGTTGCCGGCCCGTCGGGCCTTCGCGGTCGATGACAATGGCTTCGCGCACGCCGTCGTGTTCCAGCAGGCTGGCTTCGATTTCGCCGAGTTCGATGCGGAAGCCACGGATCTTCACTTGCTGGTCGATGCGCCCGAGGTACTCGACCACGCCGTCGGCACGGAACCGCGCAAGGTCGCCGCTGCGGTACAAGCGGCCGCCGGGCACGAACGGATCCGGCACGAAGCGTTCAGCGGTGATGTCCGGGCGCTGGTGGTAACCCCGCGCCACGCCTTCGCCGCCCAGGTACAACTCGCCCGCCACGCCCACCGGCAACGGTTGCAAACCACCATCAAGAATGTAGGCGCTGCGATTACCGACCGGCCGCCCAATCGGCATGAAGGCCGAGTCGAATTCGGTGTCCGGGTAGGCCAGCCAGATCAGCGGCGTGATCACCGTTTCGGTCGGTCCATAGCCGTTGATCAGGCGCTTGGGTTGCAGCACCTGCTGCACCTCGTCGAAGGCATGTTTGGCCATGCCTTCGCCGCACGGCGTGTAGGAACGAATCGGCAACGCCCGCCCGGCCTCGCCCATGAAGTCGGCGATCTGCACCAGGTAGCTCGGGGTGAAACAGGCGATGGTGATGCCGTGTTTGTCGATCTCTGCGCAGGTGCGCTCGACGCTCCACAATTCATCGTCGCGGGGCATGACCGCCGAACCGAACACCAGCGGCGTCAGCCAGCGTTCGTGGGCGCCGTCGAAGCTGATCGAGGCGAATTGCAGCTCGCGGTCGTCCGGGGTCATGCCGTACAACTCGCCGATTGCCAGGCAGTGCATGGCCAACGGGCCGTGGGCCACGCTCACACCTTTGGGCCGCCCGGTGGAGCCCGAGGTGTAGATCAAATACGCCAGGCTCTCGGCGCAGGTCAGGTTGTGCGGATTGCTGTCGGGCAGGTGCGCGAGGTCTTCGCGGTCCACTTCCAGCACCGGCAGGCCGTCCGGCAACGGCAGCTTGTCGCGCAGCCAGGATTGGCTGATCAGTAAGGCAATGCCGCTGTCGTCCATCAGGTAACGCAGGCGTTCGGCCGGGTACGCCGGGTCGAGCGGCACGTAGGCGCCGCCGGCCTTGAGGATCGCCAGCAAGCCGATGATCATCTCGGGCGAACGCTGCATCGCCAGGCCCACCCGCACCTCCGGGCCGACCTGCAACGCGCGCAGGCGATGGGCCAACTGGTTGGCGCGACGGTTGAGCTCATCGAAGCTCAGCGTAACGTCATTGAAAATCAGCGCCGTGGCGTGCGGTCGAGCCACGACTTGCGCCTCGATCAACTGGTGCACGGCCAACGGATTTTCGCTGACGCTGAACGGCGGATTCCACTCAAGCAACTGCTGCGCTCGCTCGGCGGCGGTGAGCAAATCCAGTTCACTCAGCGCCGCTTGCGGCGCGGCGACCATCGCTGCCAGCAGCGCTGCCAGGTGCTCGCTCATCCGCGCAATCGCGGCGGCGCTGAAGTGGCTGCACTGGTAACTCCAGTGGAGGCTTAGCGGGCCATCGGCAGTGGCGGCCAGGGTCAACGGGAAATTGGTGCGCTCGTGATTCTGCGGGATCGAGAAGCGCAAACCGGTCGGCGCACCTTGCTGCAAGGCTTCGGCAACCGGGAAGTTTTCGAACACCAGCAAACTGTCGAACAACGGCTCGCCGGCGCGACCGGCCCAGCGCTGGATATCGCTGAGGGCGGTGAACTCGTGCTCACGCAATTCCAGGTTCTGCGCCTGCAAACGGCTCAACCACTGGCTGACGCTCTCCACCGCGTCAGGGCTGCTGATCACCGGCAAGGTGTTAATGAACAGCCCGAGCTGGCTTTCCGCCCCCGGCACGTCCACCGGACGCCCGGCCACGGTGGCGCCAAACGCCACGCTGCGCTGGCCGCTGTAGCGTTGCAACAGCAAGGCCCACGCGCCCTGGACCAAGGTGTTGAGGGTGACCTTTTGCTGCCGGGCAAATTCGCTGAAGCCCTCGCTGGTGGCGGCGTCGAAGGTTTGCCGGTGATCGGCGAATTCAGTCATCGAGGCCTGTTGCAGATCACCGTGGGCCAAGCCCTGGGCCAACAGCGTCGGGTTGTCGAGACTGGCCAGTTGCGCGCGCCAGAAGGCTTCGTCGGCGACCGCGTCCTGGCGTTGCAGCCAGCCAATGTAATCGGCAAACCGTCCACTGCTGGCCGGCACCGCGTGGCCGGCGTAACGCTGCAGCACTTCGCTCAACAGCAGCGAGTTGCTCCAGCCATCCAGCAACAGGTGGTGGTGGGTGTAGATCAATTGCTGGCGCTCATCGTCCAGGCGCACCAGGCACACGCGCATCAGCGGCGCTTGGGCCGGGTCGAGTTGCTGGCGTTCGCGCTCGAGCAGTGGCGCCAGTGCGGCGTCCTGATCGTCGCGCTGACGCCAGTCGAGCCGGGTGATCGGTAGCGGCAAATGACGGTGCACCAGTTGCACCGGAGCGTCGACGCCTTGCGGGAAATGGAAGCTGCTGCGCAGGATCGGATGGCTGTCGAGCACCGCTTGCCAGGCTTGCCCCAGGCGTTCGCCATCGAGCCCGCGCACTTCAACGCTGAGCTGATTGACGTAGGCCCCGGCGGTGGATTCGTACAGGCTGTGGAACAGCAAACCGGCCTGCATCGGCGACAGCGGGTACAGGTCTTCAATCTGCGCCGGCGGCACCGGCAAGGCATCGAGTTGCGCCTGGTTCAGTCGCGCCAGCGGGAAATCCGCCGGGGTCACGCCGCTGGCACCGTCGCTCAGGCAGTGGCCGATCACTGCCAGCAGTTCTTCGCGGAAATCCGCCGCCAGCGCTTCGATCTCAGCGCGCGCGAAGCAGTCGCGGCTGAAGGTCCAGTCGAGTTTCAGTTCGCCGCCATACACCTGGCCGTCCACCGACAACCAGTTAGGCAACGGTGCCTCGGCCGATTGCGCGGCGCCGCTGGCTTCGCTGGCCGGGCGGAACAGCGCGTCCTCGGCGAAGCTCTGGTCGAACTGGCCGAGGTAGTTGAAGGTCACCCGCGCGGTGGGCAACGCGGCCAACGCCGCTTGCGTCGAGGCATCACCCAGGTAGCGCAGCACGCCATAACCCAGGCCTTTGCCGGGGACCTCGCGCAGTTGCTGTTTGATCGCTTTGATCGAAGCGCCGAGATCGGCGGTCGGGGTCAGTCGCACCGGGAACAGGCTGGAGAACCAACCGACGGTGCGGGTCAGGTCGAGGTCGTCGAACAGCTCTTCGCGGCCATGCCCTTCCAGTTGAATCAGCGCCGAGGCGTGCCCGGTCCAGCGGCTGAGGCTGCGGGCCAGTGCGGTCAGCAACAGGTCGTTGACCTGGGTGCGATAGGCCGCCGGCGCCTGCTGCAACAGTTGCCGGGTCTGCTCACGGTCGAGGCCGATGCTCACCCCTTGGCGCAGGTGCCCGGCCTGGCTGGCGTCAGCCTTGGCCGCCGGCAACGCGCCGTCGGCCGCGCTCAGTTGCGCTTGCCACCAGGCCAGTTCTGCGATGGCGGCTGGCGCACTGGCGTAGGTCGCCAAGCGCTTGGCCCAGGTCTGGAACGCCGTGGTTTTCGCCGGCAAGGCCTGGCCGTGGTAAGCGGCTTGCAAGTCTTCCAGCAACACCCGCCACGACACACCGTCCACCGCCAAATGGTGGATCACCAGTAGCAAGCGTTGCGAGCCGTCGGCCTGGGCGATCAGCGCTGCCCGCAACAACGGACCATCGTGCAGGCTGAGGCTGCGCTGGGCTTCGTCGCACACTGCTTGCAGCGAGTGTTGATTGGCCACGCGAGCGGTCCACAGCATGTCGATGACATCAGCGCTGTCGGCGCCGACATAGCGCGCCGACCATTGGCCATCGACCTGGCTGAAGCGCAGGCGCAAGGCATCGTGCTGTTGCAGCAGGCGTTGCAGCGCCGTTTGCAGGCGCGGCAGTTCGAGGGTTTCGCACGGGGTCAGCAGCACCGCCTGGTTCCAGTGCGAACGCTGCGGGATCGGCTCGTCGAAGAACCAGCGCTGGATCGGTGTCAGGGTTTGCGCGCCGTCCACCGGGCCTTGCTCGGCCACCGGCGCCGCGTGTTGCTTGACCACCGCCGCGAGCGCTTGCAGGGTCGGCTGCTGGAACAAGTCGCGCGGTTGCAGGCTCAGGCCGGCGCGGCGGGCACGGCTGACCACCTGGATCGAAATGATCGAATCGCCGCCCAGTTCGAAGAAGTTGTCCTGGCGCCCGACCTGCGGCACGCCGAGCACGTCTTGCCAGATCTGCGCCAACATGTGCTCGTGTTCGCTGTGCGGCGCTTCGAAGGCGCGCTGGCTGACCGTGGTGCTCGGTGCCGGCAGGCGCTTGCGCTCGAGTTTGCCGTTGGGGCTCAGGGGCATCTGTTCGATCAGCACGGTCTGCGCCGGCACCATGTAATCCGGCAGGCTGCCGAGCAGATGCGCGGTGAGGGTTTCGCGCCAGGCCGCTTGCTGGCGCGCATCCGCCGAGACCACGCGACGATCCTGCGGCACCAGGTAGGCCACCAATTGCTTGCCGCTCGGACCGTCGAGGGCCAGCACCACGGCCTCTTGCACGTCGGGGTGTTCTTGCAGGCGCGCTTCGATCTCGCCGAGTTCGATGCGCAGGCCGCGAATCTTCACTTGGTGGTCGATGCGCCCGCAGTACTCGATGGCGCCGTCGGCGCGGTAGCGCGCCAGGTCACCGGTGCGGTACAGGCGCTCGCCGCTGCCGAACGGGTCGACCACAAAGCGCTCGGCGGTCAGCGCGCCACGGCGATGGTAACCACGGGCCAGGCCCACGCCGCCAAGGTACAGCTCGCCCACCGCGCCCAGCGGCAAAGGTTGCAGTTCAGCGTCGAGGATGCCGGTGCGCAGGTTGGCGATCGGCCGGCCAATCGGCACGCTGTCGCGGCCCTCCTCCACACAGGTCCAATGGGTCACGTCGATGGCCGCTTCGGTCGGGCCGTAGAGGTTGTACAAACGGGTGTGCGGCAGGCTGCGCAGGGTCTGGCGTTGCAGCTCCATCGGCAAGGCTTCGCCGCTGCAGATGATCCGCTGCAGCGAAGTGCAGGCCTGTGCCTCATCGGCGCTGATAAACGCGGCGAGCATCGACGGCACGAAATGCAGGGTGGTGATCGCCTGCTCGACGATCAGCGCAGCCAAGCGTTGCGGGTCGCGGTGTTCGCCTGGGCTGGCGATGACCAGGGTCGCGCCTTTCATCAATGGCCAGAAAAACTCCCACACCGACACGTCAAAACTGAACGGGGTCTTTTGCAGCACCCGATCACTCGCCTGTAGTTGATAGGCGTCCTGCATCCATTCCAGACGGTTGTGCAAGGCCATGTGGCGGTTGCCGGCGCCCTTGGGTTTGCCGGTGGAGCCCGAGGTGTAGATCACGTAGGCGAGGTTTTCGCCGAGCGCCAGGTTCAGCGGATTGCTCTCCGGCAGGTCGCTCAGCCACGCATCGTCACGCTCCAGGCACAGCGTGCGCACGTCGTCCGGGGTCGGCAGTTGCGCCAGCAGCGGTGCCTGGGTCAGCAGCAGCTGGATGCCGCTGTCTTCGATCATGTAGCTGAGGCGATCGCGCGGGTATTCCGGGTCCAGCGGCACGTAGGCGCCGCCGGCCTTGAGGATCGCCAGCAGGCCAACAACCATTTCCAGCGAGCGCTCGCAAACGATGCCCACCAGCACTTCCGGGCCAACGCCTTGGTTGCGCAAGTGATGGGCCAAGCGGTTGGCCCGGCAGTTAAGCTCGGCATAACTCAAGGTCTGACCCTGGAACACCAACGCGGTGGCTTCAGGGTTTGCCAGCACCTGCTGTTCGAAATGCCGCTGCACGCAGACTTCGCCCGGGTACGCCTGGGCGGTGTCATTCAAGCCGTCGAGGATCTGCCGGCGCTCGTCGGCGTCCAGCAGCGGCAGTTCGGCGATCGGGCATTGCGGGTCGGCCAGCACCCCGGCCAGCAGGTTCAGCCAGTGCCGGCTCAGGGTTTCGATGCGCTCGGCGTCGAACAAATCAGTGGCGTAAGTCAGGCTGGCGAACAACTGCTCGCCCTGTTCCTGGGTGTCGAGTTGCAGGTCGAATTGCGTGGTGCTGGCCGTGGCGTTCAGCGCCTCGACTCGCAGCCCCGCCAACAAACCGCTAACCGCCGTCGGCTGGCTTTGCTGGTGATTGAACATCACCTGGAACAACGGGCTGTGGCTGAGGCTGCGCTCGCCTTGCAGCGCTTGCACCAGGCGTTCGAACGGCAAATCCTGATAATCCTGGGCGTCCAGCGCCATGGCGCGAGTCTGTTCCAGCAATTGGCTGAACGGCTGGCGGCCGTCGACCTCGGCGCGTATCACCTGGGTGTTGACGAAGAAGCCGATCAGGCCTTTGGTTTCCGCGCGATTGCGATTGCCGATCGGCACGCCAATCCGCAGGTCGCTCTGGCCGCTGTAGCGATAGAGCAAGGCCTGGAAGCTGGCGAGCAACAGCATGAACGGGGTCACGCCGCGTTGTTTGGCCAAGGCCAGCAGACCCCGGGCGAGGCTCGGGTCGAGGGCGATGTCGAGGCGCGCACCGCGTTGGCTCGGCTGCGCCGGGCGCGGCCGGTCGGTGGGCAATTCCAGCAGCGGGTGTTCCTCGCCCAGGCGGGCGCGCCACCAATCGAGTTGGCGCTGCAGTTCGCCGGCTTCCATCCAGCGCCGCTGCCATGCCGCGTAGTCGGAATACTGGATCGGCAGCTCGGCCAACGCTGCGTCTTGCCCCTGGCAATGGGCGGCGTACAGCCGGGAAAACTCCTCCACCAGCACGCCCATCGACCAACCGTCGGTAACGATGTGGTGCAGGTTGAGCAGCAGCAGATGTTCTTCGCTGTCGAGTTGCAGCAGGCTGACCCGCAGCAGCGGACCGTGTTGCAGGTCGAACGGCCGGGCGATGTCCTCGGCGAGTCTGGCCTGCGCCAAGGCTTCACGCTGCGCCAGCGGTTGCTCGCGCAAATCGAGGTGGTCAATCGGCAGCGACGTGAAGTCGGCCAGGGTCTGGCGCACCATGCCGTCGTCCTCGACAAAGCGGCTGCGCAAGCTCTGGTGGCGCTCGAGCAAGACGTCGAAACTGTGCTGCAACGCCGCGCGATCCAGCGGTCCGTGCAGGCGCAACGCGGCGGGAATGTTGTACGCCGCGCTGTGCGGCTCCAGTTGCCAGAGGAACCATTGGCGCTGCTGCGCATAGGACAACTCGAAGCTGTTCTGCGGCTCGGCGGCGGGCGGGATCGGCAACTGGCCGAAGCTCACGCCCTGCTCCTGCATGCGTTGCAGAAACTCGCGGCGCTTGTCGGCCGGCAGGCCGGCGAAGCGGGTTGCGATGCGCCAGGCAGTGGTGTGTTCCATCAGTTGATCTCCATCTCGTCGAGAAGCGACTCGAGCGCCTCCAGACGTGCGTCGTTGTCAGCCGGGGCGTGTTGCCCGGCCATGGCGGCATAGGCCTGCAAATCAGTGGCTTCGAACAGCGCACGCAGCGGCAGCTCGATGCCCAGTTCCAGTTCCACCCGGGCGCTGGCCTGGGCGGCGAGCAGCGAATGCCCGCCGGCTTCAAAAAAGTTGTCGCGCCGGCCGATCTGCGCCACGCCGAGTACGCTGGCCCAGATCGCTGCCAGTTGCTCTTCGAGCTGGCCTTGCGGAGCTTCGAACGGGCGCTGCCAGTCCTGCACATCGGGCAGTGGCAGGGCCTTGCGGTCGAGCTTGCCGTTGCCGGTCAGCGGCAAAGCGTCCAGCAGCAGCCAGTGGCTGGGCACCATGTAGTCCGGCAGGTCGACCCGCAGCGCCGCGCGCAAGCTGTCGCGCCAGGCGATCGGCTCAGCCGGCGGCTGCTCGGCGACCACATAGGCGCACAGTTGCGGGCCGCCGTCGGTGTTGTGCACGCCGAGCACGGCCTGGCGCACGCCCGGTTGCGCCAGCAGCGCCGCTTCGATCTCGCCGAGTTCGATGCGGAAGCCTCGGATCTTCACTTGCTGGTCGATGCGCCCGAGGTAATCGATGCTGCCGTCGTGCCGTTGGCGCGCCAGGTCGCCGCTGCGGTACAGCCGTTGTCCGGCGTCGAACGGGCTCGGCACAAAGCGCTCGGCGCTCAGGCCAAAGCGCCCGTGATACCCCCGCGCGAGGCCGGCGCCGGCGATGTACAACTCGCCCGCGACGCCCACCGGCACCGGTTGTAACTGGCTGTCGAGCAAGTACCAGCGCAGGTCGCGGATCGGCAGGCCGATCGGGCTCTGTGCCGCAGCGTCGAGGTCGGCCAGGCGGATTGCGCGATAGGTCACGTGCACGGTGGTTTCGGTAATGCCGTACATGTTGACCAAGGTCGGTTGCTGATCACCGAAACGCTCGAACCACGGCCGCAGGCTCGCCACTTCCAGGGCTTCGCCGCCGAAAATCACTTGGCGCAGCGCCAGCGTGCGCGGGCTGGCGCAGGCCACCGGCAGCAATTGGCGGAACGCGGTCGGCGTCTGATTGAGCACGGTCACGCCTTGGTCATAGAGCAAGCGGTGCAAGGCTTCCGGTTCACGGCTGAGGTAGAACGGCACGATCACCAGGCGCCCGCCGGTGCACAGCGCGCCGAACAATTCCCACACCGAGAAATCGAAGGCGTAGGAATGGAACAGCGTCCAGACATCATCGGCGCCAAAGTTGAATTGCTCGGCGGTGGCCGAGAGCAAGCGGCCGACGTTGCCGTGGCTGAGCAAAGCGCCTTTTGGTCGCCCGGTGGAGCCGGAGGTGTAGATCACGTAGGCCAGGTTATCGGCGTGGCTCACCGGCGCGAGGTTGTCGGCGCTGTAGCCGTCCAGTGGCAGCGAGTCGAGGCTCAACACCTGCACGCCGTCCCGCGCCGGCAGACCCTCGATCAAGTGCTGCTGGGTCAGCAACAGGGCGATGCCACTGTCGTCGATCATGTAGCTCAAGCGCTCGGCCGGGTAGTGCGGATCGAGCGGCACATAAGCGCCGCCAGCCTTGAGAATCGCCAGCAGGCCGACCACCAGTGGCATGGCCCGCTCGGTGGCGATGCCGACCCGCACTTCCGGGCCGACGCCCTGCTCGCGCAACCGGCGCGCCAGGCGATTGGCCTGGGCGTTGAGCGCGGCATAACTCAGTTGTTCGCCCTCATGCACCAGCGCCACGGCGTCCGGACGCGCGGCGGCTTGGGCTTCGAACAACGTGTGCAAGGTCGGCGATAACGGCTGCGCGTGGAACGCCGGGTTCCACTGTTCGATCAATGCCGCGCCTGTCTCGGCGGCGATCAGCGGCAGGTCGGCGATGCGTTGCTGCGGCGCGGCGACCACCGCGCGCAGCAAGTGCAGCCACTGCTCGGCCAGACGCTGCATCGAAGCCGCGTCATAAAGATCAGTGGCGTAAGTCAGGCTGGCATCGAGTTGATCGCCCTGCTCTTGGGTGTCGAGCATCAGGTCGAACTGGGTAGCGTGTTGCTCCCAGCGCAGGCGCTCGATCTGCAACGGGCCGACCGTGCGTTCGACGCGCTCGCCCAACTGTTGCTGGTGGTTGTAGATCACTTGGAACAGCGGACTGTGATTAAGGCTGCGGTCCGGCTGCAAGGCATCGACCAATTGCTCGAACGGCAGGTCCTGATGGTCTTGGGCGCCCAGCACCCGTTGCTTGACCTGCTGCAGCAAAGCACTGAACGGCTGCTGGCCATTGATCTCGGCGCGCAGCACCTGGGTGTTGATGAAGAAGCCAATCAGGCCTTCGGTTTCCAGGCGCGAACGGCCAGCGCTCGGTACGCCGACATTGATCGTTGCTTGGCCGCTCTGGCGGTGCAGCAAGGTCTGGAAACTGGCGAGCAGCAGCATGAACAGCGTGACCTGTTGCTGCTGCGCGCACTGGCGCAACTCGGCGAGCAATTTGCGCTCGACATTCAGCACCAGGTTCGCGCCTTGGGCACTGCGGCGGGCCGGGCGACTGAGTTCGCTTGGCAATTCCAGCGGCGCCTGGCTGCCCGCCAGTTGTTCGCGCCACCACGCCAGTTGCCGCGCGCCCTCGCCGGCCTCCAGCCAGTCACGCTGCCAACGGGCGTAGTCGCTGTAGCTGACCGGCAGAGCCTGCAATTGCGTCGGTCGGCCTTCGACCGCGGCCAGGTACAAGGCGCTGAACTCATCGATCATCACCTGCATCGACCAGCCATCAGCGGCGATGTGATGCACGGTCAGCACCAGCACGAGTTCTTGCGAGCCGAGCTGCAGCAGCAGGACGCGCCACAGCGGGCCGTTGCGCAGATCGAATGGCCGGGCGATTTCCTCGGCCACGGCGCTGTCGAGCGACGCTTCATCGCAGGCGCGTTCGCTCAGGTGCAGCGGCAGTTCAGCATGCACGCACGGCCGCGCCTGTTCGCCATTCTGTTCGAAGGTAGTGCGCAGGCTGGCGTGGCGGGCCTGCAACTGGCCGAAGGCGTCGAGCAACGCGTGACGGTCCAGCGGCCCCTTGACGCGCAGTGCCGCCGGGATGTGGTAGGCCGCGCTTTGCGGGTCGAGTTGCCAGAGAATCCATTGCCGTTGCTGGGCATAGGACAGGATCGGCGCGCGGTCGGTCGACGCACTCAACAGCGGCATCGCGGCACTGCGTTGCAGGGTCGCGCACGCCGCGGCGAAACCTTGCAAGGTCGGCTGTTCGAACAGCGCGCGCATCGGCACTTCGAGCTGCAACTGATGACGCACCCGAGCGATGACCTGGGTCGCCAGCAACGAGTGGCCGCCACGTTCGAAGAAGTGATCGCCGAGACCAATCGGCGCAACCTGCAACACCGCTTCCCAGATCGCCGCCAGTTGCACTTGCAGCGGTTCCACCGGTGCCAGGTAAGTCTGCTGCGCAGTCAGGTCCGGAGCCGGCAGGGCTTTGCGGTCGATCTTGCCGTTGGGGCTCAGCGGCAGCGCGTCGAGCAGCACCAGCGCGGCCGGGACCATGTAGTCCGGCAACTGCGCGGCCAGCGCGGCTTTGAGTTGGTCGCGCAAGGCGTGCGCGGCCTGCGCCGGATCGCTCGGCACCACGTAACCCACCAGCTGCAAACCACTGACGCCCGGCAGCGCGAGAACGATCGCATCGCGCACTGTCTCCTGCTCCAACAACCGCGCTTCGATTTCGCCGAGTTCGATGCGGAACCCGCGAATCTTCACCTGATGGTCGATGCGCCCGACGTACTCGATCACGCCTTGGGCGTTGTAGCGCGCCAGGTCGCCAGTGCGATACAGCCGCCCGCCGTGGGTGCTGAACGGGTCGGGCATAAAACGTTCGGCGGTCAGCTCCGGGCGGTTGAAGTACCCCCGGGCCAGCAGCTCGCCGCCGATCACCAGTTCGCCAACCACCCCGACAGGCGCCGGGGCGCCGCTGTCGTCCAGCAGGTAGATGCTGCGGCCGGGCAATACGCCGCCGATCGGCATGGTGCTCGGTAACGCCTGAGCGCCCGTCACGTAATCGCTGCAGTCCAAAGCGGTGACGGTGACCGTGGCTTCGGTTGGCCCGTAGGTATTGAGCAAACGCACGTGACCCAGGCCTGCCTGCGCCCAGGCTGCGAGGCCTTCCGGCGGCATGGCTTCGCCACCGGCGTGCACCTGCTTCAAACGCCCATAGTCACGCGGGCCAATGGCGGCGAAATCCTTGGCCAGCAGGTTCCAGTAAGCGGTGGTCAGGTCAACCACGCTGATTTGCTGGCGGAGCAGTTCCCGGTAGAAGGTTTCGGTGTCCCAGATTTCCACGCCACGCAGCACCACCGAGGCGCCGCAGATCAGCGCCGGGTAAAGCTGTTCGACGAAGCCGTCGAAGTTGAACGTGGAAAACTGCAGGACGCGATCGTCGCCATTCAGGTTGAAGAAACCCAGCGACACATACGCATGCCGGGTCAACGCCCCGTGGCTGATGCCCACGCCTTTCGGGCGGCCGGTGGAGCCGGAGGTGAACATCACGTAGGCGAGGTTTTCGCTGTGCACGCGGTTCGGCAGATCACTGTCGTCCAGCTCGGCCCAGTCGGCGTCCCGGTCCAGGCACAGGGTCGGCACCGCCGCGCTGTGGCCCAGGCGTGGCAGTAGATGTTGTTGGCTCAGCAGCAATCGGGTGCCGCTGTCTTCGATCATGCACTGCAAGCGATCCGCCGGGTATTCCGGGTCCAGCGGCACGTAACCGCCGCCAGCCTTGAGCACCGCCAGCAGACCGATGATCATGTCCAGCCCACGCTCGACGGCGATGCCCACCAATACATCCGGGCCAACCCCCCGTTCAACCAAATACCGGGCGAGACGGTTGGCGCGGCGGTTGAGCTGTTGATAGGTCAGTTGCGTGGTGCCAAACAACAGCGCCGAGGCGTGCGGCTGACGCGCCGCTTGCTGTTCGAACAACTGCTGCACCGGCAGCTCGCTCGGGTAGTCGATGCGCGTGCTGCTCCAGTCGTGCACCAGGGCCTGGCGCTCGGCGGCGCTCAGCAGGTTCAGTTCGCCCAACGGCCGCTCGGCGCTTTTGACGATGGCGCTCAGCAGGTTGTTGAGGTGCGCGCTCAGGCGTTGCAGGGTGGCTTCGGCAAAATGCGCGGTGGCGTAGCTGTATTGCAGGGTCAGTGTGTCGCCGAGGTTGATGGTCAGGGTCAGCGGGTAACTGGTTTGCTCGACGTTGTGCACCGCGCCGAAGTACAGCCCTTGCGGCGCGCCTTGCTTGAGCACTTGCGAGACCGGGTAGTTTTCGAACACCAGGATGTTGTCGAACAGCGCCTCGCCGCCACGACCGGCCCAACGCTGGATGTCGAACAACGGCGTGTGCTCGAACTCGCGCAGGCTCAGGTTGAGCGCTTGCACCGCTTGCAACCACTGGCCGACGCGGTGCTCCGGGCGCGGGCTGGCGATCACCGGCAGAGTATTGATGAACAAACCGATCTGCTGCTCGACGCCAGGCAAGTCCGCCGGACGCCCCGCCACCGTGGCGCCGAACGCCACCGTGGCCTGGCCGGTGTAGCGTTGCAACAGCAGCAGCCAGGCCGCTTGCAGCACGGTGTTGAGGGTGACTTTTTGCTGCCGCGCGAACTCATGCAAGCGCTGGGTGCGCGTGGCGTCGAGCAGGTCGATGTGCTCGGCATACGCGGCGTTGTCAGTGCTCGCGATTTCGCCTTGGGCCAGTCGGGTCGGTTCCTGCAATTCGGCCAGCTGTTGTTTCCAGAAGGCTTCGCTGAGTTCGCTGTCCTGGGCTTGCAGCCACTGGATGTAATCGCGATAACGCCCGGCCTTGGCCGGTGCACCCCGGGCGCTGTAGCGTTGCAGCACCTCGCCGAGCAACTGCGAATTGCTCCAGCCATCCATCAGGATGTGGTGGTGGGTATAGATCAGTTGCCAATTGTCTTCGCCGGTCTGCACCAGCACCCACCGCAGCAACGGCGCCTGGGCCAGATCGAACGGCCGGCGGGCTTCGTGGATGGCCAGTTGGTTTAGTTCAGGGGTAATGTCGCCACGGTTGCGCCAGTCGAGCACGGTAAACGGCAACTCGACCTGGTGCTGGACGATTTGCAGCGGCTGGGGCAAATCACCCCCCCAGACAAACCCGCTGCGCAACACGTCCTGCGCATCGATTGTGGCCTGCCACGCCGCGCGGAACCGTTGCGGATCGAGGCCCTGCACCTCGACGCGCAACTGGTTGATGTAGTCGCCGGCGTCCTGCTCGTACAGGCTGTGAAACAGCATGCCCTGCTGCATCGGCGACAGCGGGTAAAGGTCTTCGATCGCGCCGATGGCGACCGGCAAGGCGTCCAGTTGCACCTGGCTGATCGTGGCCAGCGGGAAGTCGGACGGCGTGGCTTGCGGCGACTTGATCGTGCAGCAATGCTCGATCAGTGCAGTGAGTTCCTGTGCGTAATCTTCGGCCAGTCGCTCGATGGTCGCGGTATCGAACATCTCGCGGCTGAAACCCCAACTCAGGGACAACTCGCCGCCATACACCTGGCCTTCGATCACCAGCCAGTTGCCCAGCGGCGCCGCCGGGTCCTGGGCCTGGCCGCTGCCTTCGCCGGACGGGGTGAACAGCGCGTCGTCGTCGAACTGACGGTCGAACTGACCGAGGTAGTTGAAGGTGATGCGCGGTGTCGGCAGTGCCGCCAATTCGTCGCGCACTTCGGCGCTGCCGAGGTAACGCAGGGCGCCGTAGCCCAGGCCTTTGTCCGGCACGTTGCGCAGTTGCTCCTTGACGGTTTTGATCGACGCGCCGAGGTCGGCCGATGGGGTCAAGGCCACCGGAAACAGGCTGGTGAACCAGCCGACGGTGCGGGTCAGGTCGATGCCGTCGAACAGTTCTTCGCGGCCATGGCCTTCCAGTTGAATCAGCGCACTGCCCTGCCCGCTCCAGCGGCATATGACCCGCGCCAAGGCGGTCAGCAGCAGGTCGTTGACCTGGGTGCGATAAGCCGCCGGTGCCTGTTGCAACAGTTGCCGGGTGCGCTCGGCGTCGAGCGTAATCTCGACCTTCTGTTCGAAACGGTTTTCCAGCGCGCCCTGGGCGCGGTCGCAGGGCAGATCTCGCGGCGCGGCGCGCAGTTGCCGCCAGTGCTTGAGGCTGTGTCCGAAGGTTGGCAGGTGCGCTTGCAGCGCCGCAGTCCAGCGCTGATAGCTGCTGGTTTTCGCCGGGGCTGCCGCGCCGTTGTAAAACTGTTGCAAGTCTTCCAGCAGCACCCGCCACGACACGCCGTCCACCGCCAAGTGATGGATCACCAGCAGCAGCCGTTCAGTGCCATCCGCCATCGCCACCCACAAGGCGCGCAGCAACGGCCCGGTGTGCAGATCGAGGCTGCGTTGCGCCTCGTCGCAGCAGGCGTTGAGTTCACTGATCGACTGCGCTGCACGACGCCACAGCACCGATTCGGTAGTCGCAGCGCTGTAGGCCTGCTGCCATTCGCCGTCATCCTGTTGATAACGCAAGCGCAAGCCATCGTGGTGACTGAGCAACTGGCCCAACGCCCGCTCCAGCGCTTCGCCATTCAATGGCTGGCGCGGCACCAGCAGCAACGACTGGTTCCAGTGCTGGCGGTGCGGGATGGCTTGTTGGAAAAACCACTGCTGCACCGGCGCCAGCAGCACCGGGCCAAATGCCGGGCCTTGCTCGATCGACGACTCGGCACCCGTGCGGGCGGCTTGTGCGAGGCTGCGCAGGGTCTGATGCTGGAACAGGTCTTTGGCGCTCAACAAGAGGCCGGCCTGGCGCGCGCGGCTGACCACCTGCATGGCGACGATCGAGTCGCCGCCCAGTTCGAAGAAGTTGTCTTCCAGGCCGATGGTGTCCAGCGCGAGCAAGTCCTGCCAGATCGCCGCGAGGGTTTTTTCCACGGCACTCTGCGGCGCTACGTGTTGGCGTTGTTGCCGGCTGCCATCCACTGCGGGCAAGGCCGTGCGGTCGAGCTTGCCGTTCGGGGTCAGCGGCAGGTGTTCGAGGAACAGCAAAAACCCTGGGACCATGTAGTCCGGAAGATGCTCGCGCAGTGCGGATTTGAGGCTTTCGCGTAACGCTGCCTGGGCGTCGTCGTCGGCCAGCAGCGCGGTGTCGTTCGGCACAATGTAGGCCGCCAGATACGCACCGTTGGCGCCCTCCTGGGCCAGCACCGCCAGTTCGCGCACGGTGTCCTGTTGCAGCAACCGTGTTTCGATTTCCCCCAGTTCGATACGGAAGCCGCGCACCTTGACCTGATGGTCGATGCGCCCCACGTATTGCAGCTTACCGTCGGCCTGATAACGGGTCAGGTCGCCGGTGCGATACAGGCGCTCGCCGTTGCTGGCGAACGGGTTCGGCACGTACTTTTCGGCGGTCAGGCCGGGGCGCGCCAGGTAACCGCGAGTGATGCCAGCGCCGGCCAAGTACAACTCGGCGCACACCCCTTGCGGTACCACTTGCAACTCGGCGTCCAGCAAGTAGCTGGCGGTCCGTTGCAGCGGCCGGCCAATGTTGGCGCGGCCACCGACCTCGCGGCGGGTCCAGGTCGAATAGGTGGTGTCTTCCGACGGGCCGTAGAGGTCGTAGACGTGCTCGACACTGGCCTGCTGATACAGCGCCTCCACCAGGCTTTGCTTCAGCGGCTCGCCAGCGAGATTGATGATGCGCACGCTCGGCGCAATCGCGCCGTCGCGCTGCAAGGCATTGATCGCCGAGGGCACGCTGTTGATCAGCCGTACTTGGTCGCGGGCCGGCAGGGTCGGCAGCTCCAATGCATTGCGGGCGATGATCAGCGAGCCGCCGTTGGCCAGGGTCACAAACAGCTCCCACACCGACAGGTCGAAGCACACCGAGGTCGAGGCCAGCACACCCTGGATATCGTCATGGTTGTACACCGAGGCCGACCAGTCGATCAGCGCCAGCACGTTGCGATGCGTAATGGCGACGCCTTTCGGCTTGCCGGTGGAGCCAGAGGTGTAGATCACGTAGGCCAGGTTGTCCGGCGTGACGCCGGTGATTGGCGCATGGCTCGGGTAAGTCCGCCAGGTGTCGTCGTTATCGAGCAGCAGCACTTGGGTGGTGCTGGCGACGGATAAAGTCGCGGCCACCGCCTGCTCGGTCAGCAACAGCAAAGCGCGGCTGTCATCGAGCATGTAGGCGACGCGCTCGGCCGGGTAGTCCGGGTCCAGAGGCACGTAGGCGCCGCCGGCCTTGAGCACCGCGAGGAGCGCCACCAGCAAGGTGTCCGAGCGCTGCATCGCCACGCCGACCCGCACTTCCGGGCCGACGCCGAGTTCGAGCAACTTGCGCGCCAGGCGATTGGCCCGGCCATCGAGTTCGGCGTAGCTCAGTGACTGCTCACCGAAGGTCACCGCCAGCGCGTCCGGCTGCGCCGCCACTTGTTGGCTGATCACTTGATGAATGCAACGGTCATCGGCCAAGGCTTCATCGGCGCGATTCCAGTCGTGGACGATGCGCTGGTATTCGTCAGCGCCGAGCATCGGCAAATCGCTGATGCGCTGCGTGGCGTCGCTGACCATGCCGTGCAGCAGGCGCGTCCAGAGTCGGGCCATGCGCTCGATGGTCGCGGCGTCGAACAGGTCATTGGCGTAGGTCAGGGCGGCGTGCAGGGTGCCGCCCTTTTCCCAGGTGTCGAGGGTCAGGTCGAACTGGGTGGTGCGGCTTTGCCAGTCGAGGGCGCCGAGGGTCAGGCCCGACGCCGTGCGGATGCTGCGGAGGTCGGCCACGTGTGGCTGGTGGTTGTACATCACCTGGAACAGTGGCGTGTGGCTGAGGCTGCGTTCCAGCTTCAAGGCATCCACCAGACGCTCGAACGGCAAGTCCTGATGGGCCTGGGCACCGAGGGCGGTGTCCTTGATGGAACGTAGCAGGTCGGCAAGGCGGGTTTGGCCGTCGACCTGCGTGCGCAGTACCTGAGTGTTGACGAAGAAACCGATCAGGCCTTCGATTTCCGCACGATTGCGGTTGGCAATCGGCACGCCGACCCGCAGATCGGTTTGTCCGGTGTAACGATGCAGCAGCACGTTGAACGCGCCAAGCAACAACATGAACAAGGTCACGCCGTGCTGTTGCGCGGTGCTGCGCAGTTGTTCCGCCAATTGCGGGTCGACCGCAAATTCGTGCCGAGTGCCGCGATAACTCGGCAGCGCCGGGCGCGGGTGGTCCAGCGGCAGTTCCAACACCGGATGCTCATCACCCAGTTGCGCCTGCCAATACGCCAGTTGCCGCGCCTGTTCCCCCGCCTCCAGCCAGCGTCGCTGCCACAGGGCGTAGTCGCTGTATTGAATCGGCAGCGGCGCCAGGGCAGAGGGTTGGCCGGCGTCAAAGCCGTCGTAGTAGCGGACGAACTCGTCGATCAACACGCCCATCGACCAACCGTCGGAAACGATGTGATGCAGGGTCAGCAGCAACACGTGTTCCTGCTCGGCCAACTTGAGCAGGGTCACCCGCAGCAGTGGACCAACCGCCAGATCGAAAGGCTGCAGCGACTGCTGTTCGGCGGCACTGGCCACCGCGGCTTCGCGCTCGACGGTCGGCAGTTCGCTGAAGTCCAGGTGATGGATGACCAGCGCCGCACTCGCCGGGACTTGCAGCAAGCCGTCATCAGCCTGGGGCTGGAACACCGTGCGCAGGGTTTCGTGACGCTCGACCAGCGCGGCGAAGGCTTGCTCCAGCGCGGGCAGACTCAAACGCCCCGTCAGCCGCACCGCCCCCGGCAAGTTATAAGCGGCGCTGTGCGGGTCCAGTTGCCAGAGAAACCACATGCGCCGCTGGGCGTACGACAACGCTTGGCGATCCTCGACTTCAACCCCGGCCGGAATCGGGAAACGGGCAAAATCAACGCCTTCCTTGTGCAAGGCCGCGAGGAACATCTGGCGCTTTTCCAGGGGCAACCCGATAAACCGGCGAGCAAGTTTCAAGGCGTCTTCAGCATTCATTTCTGGGCATCCGGGATCAGTAGGCACAAGTACAAAGGCACGTCGTCCCTATAAAACGAATGCAGCCGGGAAAAATTAGCGAATGGGAATAAGTGGCAGATGGAGGGGGGATTGCGCTGTTTTCCAGCGCCGACGGGAGGGGCTTTGTGCTGGTGAGTTAATGGCGGATGTCCCGAAACCCTGTGGGAGCTGCGGTGCGACGATTCGACTTGCCAGCGATGACTGATTGTCAGGCGCTGCTTGGTTTGCTGGTGTACATATCCAGTCCCTCTGTCATGGCTGATATGGGTTCCGCTCTTACAGCGGGTCACTTTGAAAAGCCCAAAGTAACCAAAGGCTTTCATCCCCTCCATTCGGTGCCTCGCCTAGGCTCGGCATGCCCTCACTCCGGCCTTGCTCCGTGGGCCCGCCGCCATCCGCCATCCA
>NZ_JAVLSB010000070.1:0-7192 GCF_031583775.1 Pseudomonas rhizozeae | reverse complement strand
GCTCCCACAGTGTTTCGTGTGAGCTACAAAATTTGGGTACACCACAAAAACCTGGGAGTTGTGGCTGGACCTGATTCCTTCAAACAGCACAAAACCCTGGGATCTTTGGCTGGATCTGATTCCTTCAAAGAGCACAAAACCCTGGGATCTTTGGCTGGACCTGATTCCTTCAAACAGCACAAAACCCTGGGATCTTTGGCTGGATCTGATTCCTTCAAACAGCACAAAACCCTGGGATCTTTGGCTGGACCTGATTCCTTCAAACAGCACAAAACCCTGGGATCTTTGGCTGGACCTAATTCCTTCAACAGCACGAAACCCTGGGATCTTTGGCTGGATCTGATTCCTTCAAACAGCACAATTTCCTGTGGGAGCTGGCTTGCCAGCGATGAGGCCAGCACATTCAAATCACTTTTCACTGACCTGACGCCATCGCGGGCCAGCCCGCTCGCGCTTTCAGTAACCCAACGACAACCCAGTGTTGCGCCGTGGATCATTGGCGCCATAAAAGCGGTTTTTGCCCACCGGTTTGCCATCCAGCGACGGCGCGCCGACGAGGATCGCGGCGAGGTGGTTGGCATCTTGCGGCCCGGCGAATTTGTGGCCCCAGCTTTCCAGCAGTTTTTGCGTGTCGGGGCTGACGGCGAAGGTTTCCAGATTGGTTTCTTCCGGCAGCCATTGCTGGTGGAACCGCGGCGCGTCGACTGCTTCCTGGATGTTCATGCCGTAGTCGATCACGTTAAGCATCGTCAGCAACGTCGCAGTAATGATCCGGCTGCCACCCGGCGTCCCCACCACCATCACCACTTTGCCGTCCTTGGTGACGATGGTCGGGCTCATCGACGACAACGGCGCCTTGCCGGGAGCGATGGCGTTGGCTTCGCCCTGGACCAGGCCGTACATGTTCGGCACGCCGATTTTCGAAGTGAAGTCATCCATCTCGTCGTTGAGAATCACCCCGGTCTTGCTGGCCATGACCCCTGCGCCAAACCAGTCGTTGAGGGTGTAAGTCACCGATACCGCATTGCCCCATTTGTCTACGATCGAGTAATGGGTGGTGTTGCTGCCTTCGTGCGGCGCGACGCCAGGTTTGATGTCACGGGACACACCGGCCTTTTGCGGCTGGATCGCATCGCGCAGTTTCGCCGCGTAGTTTTTATCCAGCAGATGCTCGATCGGGTTCCTCACGAAATCCGGGTCGCCCAGGTAGCTGTTGCGGTCGACATAAGCGTGGCGCATGGCTTCGATCTGATAGTGCAGCCCCTGCGCCGAGTGATAACCCAGCTCCTTCATCGGGTAGCCATCAAGGATGTTCATGATCTGGCAGATCACCACCCCACCGGAGCTGGGCGGCGGCGCGGACACCACGTGGTAACCCCGGTAATCGCATTCCACCGGCGCCAGTTCGCGGGTCTTGTATTTGTCGAGGTCGGCCTGGGTGATGATGCCTTTGTTGGCCTGACTGGAGGTCACGAGGGCGTCCGCCACCCAGCCTTTGTAGAAGCCGTCCGCGCCTTTCGCGGAGATTTCCCGCAAGGTCTTGCCGAGGTCTTTTTGCACCAGTTTCTGCCCGACCTGCATCGGCTCGCCGTTGTGCAGGAAGATCGAGCCGGAATCGCGCATGTCCTTTTTGAACACATCAGTGGCGTACTCCAGCAGGTCCACGTCACCCTGCTCTAGCACGAAGCCTTCTTCGGCAAATTTGATCGCCGGCGCGATCAGATCCGCACGGGGCTTGCTGCCGTATTTCTTCAGCGCAAGCTCCATGCCCGACACCGTGCCCGGCACGCCGACCGCCAAATGGCCGCGGGTGCTGAGGTCGGGGATGACATTGCCCTCCTTGTCCAGGTACATGTCGGCGGTGGCGGCCAGCGGGGCTTTTTCGCGGAAATCAAGGAAGGTCTTGCGGCCGTCCGCCAGCTGGATAGTCATGAACCCACCACCGCCCAGGTTACCCGCCGCGGGATACACCACCGCCAGCGCATACCCCACGGCCACCGCCGCATCGACGGCGTTGCCGCCGCTTTTCAAGACGTCGACGCCCACGTGCGACGCCAGGTGTTGGGCAGTCACCACCATGCCGTTTTCGGCAGCAACCGGTGCGACAGAGGCGGCATGGGCAGTGATGACACAAAAAGCCAGGGAGGTCGCAATCAGCGATTTGGCAAAGATTTCGAACTTCATGAGTCGGTCTCTTTTTTTGTTTTTAAGGTGCATTCGAGGAGCAAAACGCTGCAACAGCAGTAGCCAGTATGGCTGGGATTACGGTTTGCGCCTGCCGATCGAGACGCTATGCTGGCCGTCCCTGCCCCTGCCGTCAGAGCTTGCTGCCCATGCTTTACACCTTCCGCACCATGGCCTCGCCCGTCGGCGAGTTGAAGCTGGTGGCCAAAGGAGCACGACTGGCGGCCATCCTCTGGGAAAACGATAAACCCAACCGCGTGCGCCTCGGCCCTCTGCTGGATCAACCTGACACCGACGTGCTGGTCCGCGCCGAACAACAACTCACCCAATACTTCGCCGGCCAGCGTCGCCAATTCGAACTGGACCTGGACTTCACCGGCACTGACTTCCAGAAACAGGTCTGGCAAGCGCTGCTGACCATCCCGTTCGGCGAAACCCGAAGCTACCGCGACATCGCCCGCCAGATCGGCAACGAAACCGCCGTGCGCGCGGTGGGCGCCGCGAACGGGCGCAACCCGATTTCCATCATCGCCCCGTGCCACCGGGTGATTGGCGCGTCAGGGGCGTTGACTGGATTTGCCGGGGGGTTGGCGGCGAAGCAACTGTTGTTGCGTCTGGAGGGTTGTGAATGGGTGGGTTCGCGGCAATTGACGCTGTGTTGATGCCCTGCTTTCCCACGCTCCCACATTCAGACTGCCAGTCGATTGCCCCCTGTGGAGAGGGAGCTTGCTCCCGCTGGCTTGCGCAGCAAGCCCGATACCGGGTAACTCGAATTGTCAGTGAAATCGGGGGCACAGGTTGTGGGGGGGCTTCGCCGCCCAGCGGGAGCAAGCTCCCTCGCCACAATGGATGGCGGTGCGCCTCATGGTGTTGGGTTGGCTGGCAGGCCGCCATCGCTGGCAAGCCAGCTCCCACAGAGGATATTGAGGGTGCCCGCGAGTAAGGGGGTCAGCGCCGCGCGATACGCAACCAGCCTTCACCGTCCACCACCGCCTGCAGCGGCTGATAATCGAAGAACGCTGCGTGCGGCGTGTCCAGCGGATGGGCATGTGTCGAGGTCACGATACGCAAATCCGCCCCCGCCGCCTCCGCCGCTTGAATCCCCACCGTGGCATCTTCGAATATCAGGCACTCGCCAATCTCGACACCCAGGCGCTGGGCGGCGATCAGGTAACAGTCTGGGTTGGGTTTACCATCGCTGACATCATCGGCGGTGACCATCACATCAGGTCGTGGAATGCCCGCCGCTGCCATGCGCCGCAGGGCCAGGCCGAGGGGTGCGGAGGTGACGATGGTCCAGCGATCGGCCGGCAAGTCCTTGAGAAATGCCACCGCACCGGCCACTTCGACGACGCCGTTGACGTCTTGCATTTCCGCCTCGGTGATCCACGCAGCCTCGACGTCCGGGTCAATGCCCGGCAAGTCGAGGCGGCGGATGGTGTCTACCGCGCGGGCTCCATGGATGGTCGGCAGGAAGGTCTCGACATTCACCCCGTGGCGCAACGCCCAGGTGGTCCAGACCCGCTCGGCGGCGGCGATGGACGTCAGCAGCGTGCCGTCCATGTCGAACAGAAAGGCGCGGTAGTGACCATCGAATACGGCATCGGCTACAGACAAAGTGAATCTCGCAATTCAGGCGGAAGGGGCATGCACTTTAGCATCGACGCCCCGTTTGCCGACAACCACGACCGCGTTCAGCGGTGCGTATGTTGCTTCTTGATCGCCCCTTGCACGCAGTCGAGCAGCGCGCTGATACCCCAGGGTTTTTTAATGAACGATACGTCGTGGCGCACGCCGGATGTCTCCGGGGTTTCGAAACCGGACATGATCATGATCGGCATGTGTGGCCAGGTGTCGCCAACCCTATTCGCCAGGTCAGCACCGTTCATCACGCCCGGCATCGTGATGTCGGTGAGCAGCAGGCTGACATCGTTGAAATGTTGTTCAAGGAAAGGAAGCGCAATATCGGCGCTCTCTTCCGCCCTGACCTTGAAACCTTCTTCTTCGAGAATTTCGCAGAGAAAATCGAGGATGAGAGGATCATCCTCGACGACAAGAATAATACCCGGCTGTGCTGCTGCTTCAGCCATCGGTGGTGGACACATGACGATGACACTCCCTGACTGCCTAACGAATTCACGGGCTTACGTCCGCTACCTGCAACTTATGAGCAGCGCACTTGCCGAAAATTCATTTTTACTTCACAGGGTCTTCAGAACGCCAGTTTGTAGCCGATCATCGCCAGCATCACCGCCAGACACGGCCGCAGTAATCCGTCGGGCACGCGCCCGGTCAGGTGGCTGCCGATATAGATGCCCGGCAACGAGCCCATCAACAGAAAACCGAGCAAGTGCCAGTCCATATTGCCCATGCTCGCGTGGCCGAGCCCGGCGACCAGGGTCAGCGGCACCGCGTGGGCGATTTCGGTGCCCACCAGGCGTTTGGTGGCGAGGAAAGGATAGAGAATGAACAACGCTACCGTGCCGAGCGCGCCCGCGCCGATCGAAGTCAACGCAACCATGGTGCCGAGGATGATTCCGGTGAGCACGGTCAGGCCATGCAGGCGCGGACCGCTGAGGTGAAACTGATCGCCGGCATGTCGTTGGGCGAATGCCAGCAGTTGGCCCTTGAACAGGATTGCCATCGCCGTCAGTAACAGCACGACACCCAAAGCCTGCTTTATGACGGCGTTCATCGCGGCCGGGTCGGTGTCGAGGTTTTTCAGGAACCACAGGGTCAGCAGCACCGCCGGCACGCTGCCCAGGGTCAGCCAACCGGTGATGCGCCAATCGATGTTCTTGTTTTTCTGATGGACGTAAACGCCGCCTGCCTTGGTGATGGCCGCGTACAACAAGTCGGTGCCCACGGCGGTCGCCGGGTTGATGCCGAACCACAGCAGGATCGGGGTCATCAACGACCCGCCGCCGACACCGGTCATGCCGACGATGAATCCGACCACCAAACCGGCGACGACAAAACCAAGGTTACCGAAATCCATCGTTATTCCTGAAAAGCAGCGCATTAGATGAAAGTGGCGCGCAGGATAACGGCGTTTCTTATAACGACTTATATTAAATTGATCTTAATTTATAACCGGTTTCAAATCGCCGAAGGACCGGCGTTAGAATCCGTCGACGTGAACCCGATACAAATTGCCAGAGAATTGTCCAGTCATGCGCAGCCATCCTTCGTTCCGCGCCAGCGCCTTCGCGGTGCTATTCGCCAGCGTTTTCAGTACCGCCTTGCATGCTGCCGAGCCAGCGACAGCGTTGCAAAAGACCGTCGATGCCGCCGTGCGCCCGGTCATGCAAACGCATAACATCCCCGGCCTGGCCGTGGCGGTGATCGTCGACGGTCGGGCGCAATACTTCAATTACGGCGTCGCTTCCAGCGCCTCGCAGCAAAAAGTCAGCCGCGACACGCTGTTCGAGATCGGCTCTGTGAGCAAGACCTTCACCGCGACCCTGGCGGCCTACGCCCAGGTCCAGGGCACATTGCAGCTGTCGGACCCGGCCAGTCAGCACTGGCCGGAACTGCGCGGCACGGCGTTCGACAAAGTCAGTCTGCTTAATCTCGGCACCTACAGCGCCGGCGGCCTGCCCCTGCAATTTCCCGCCGAGGCGGACGACGCCAGCCGCATGCTCGGCTATTACCAGCGCTGGACGCCGGCCTTCGCCACCGGTTCGCAACGCCTGTATTCAAACCCGAGTATCGGCCTGTTGGGCTTCCTCGCGGCGCGTAGCCTGGGCCAGCCGTTCGATGAAGTGATGGAAAGCACCTTGCTGCCGAAACTCGGTTTGCAGCACACGTTCCTCAGAGTGCCACCCGCGCAAATGGCGCGGTACGCCCAGGGCTACAACAAGGACCAGCAACCGGTGCGCGTCGGCCCCGGCGCGTTGGATTCCGAGGCCTATGGCGTAAAAACCAGCAGCGCCGACCTGGTGCGTTATGTCGAAGCCAACCTGCATCCGCAGCGCCTGGACAAACCGCTGCAACAGGCGATTGCCCTCACCCACACCGGCTATTACCGCGCCAGCGAGATGACCCAGGGCCTGGGCTGGGAGCTTTATCCGTATCCAGTAACGCTGGAGCGTCTGCTGGCCGGCAACGCAACGCCGATGGCCCTTGAACCGCAACCAATCACCTGGCTGAACCCGCCCGCGCCACCGCGACAGGACACCTTGCTCAATAAAACCGGCTCCACCGGCGGCTTCGGTGCCTACGTTGCGTTCGTCCCGGCGAAGCAGATTGGCGTTGTGTTGTTGGCAAACAAGAACTACCCGATCCCCGACCGCGTGAAGATCGCCTACCAGATCCTCAACGCACTGGACCCGCAACAAACGGCGCATTAAATAATGAAGGCCTGGTTGCCGTATTCAGGCGAACAGGCCTTTAAGTGCCGCGTATTGCAACAGCATGATGGTTTTCGCGTCAGCAATTTCGCCGCGCTCGAATGCCGCCATCGCCTGCTCGAAGGGCCACTCCAGCACCTCAAGCTCCTCGGTCTCCTCTTCAAGTCCGCCGCCCTCGCTCACTCGGGACGCGGCATCGTATTCGGCGACGAAGAAGTGCAGCTTTTCCGTGACCGAGCCGGGGCTCATGTAGGCCTCGAAGACTTTCTTCACATCGTGCACCCGGTAGCCGGTTTCTTCTTCGGCTTCGGCGCGGATCCGTGCTTCGGGGTCGGCGCCATCCAGCAAACCCGCCGCCACTTCAATCAACAAACCGTCGTGCCCGTTGACGAACACGGGCAAACGAAACTGCCGGGTGAGAATCACGGTGTGGCGCGCGCGGTTGAACAGCAGGATCGCCACGCCATTGCCGCGATCGTAGACCTCGCGGGTCTGGCGCTGCCATTCGCCGTTGTTGCGCAGGTAATCGAAGGTGATTTTCTTCAGCAGGTACCAGTCGTGGGACAGCACCCTGGACTCGACAATTTTCACCCGGTCGGCGGTGTTGGGCATGCTCGGCCATCCTCTGTGGTGTCAAAAGCCCTGATGATAAAGCA
>NZ_JAVLSB010000006.1:0-13861 GCF_031583775.1 Pseudomonas rhizozeae | reverse complement strand
CAGTGGATTTTGTGGTTGGTCTAGATTTCATGACCACTGAAGATCACTGTGGGAGCTGGCTTGCCAGCGATGGCGGTGGGTCAGGCGATATCTGTGTTGACTGTGATGGCCTCATCGCTGGCAAGCCAGCTCCCACAGGGTTTGGTGGCGGGTCTGGATTGCTCAATCACTGAAGCTCTCACAGGTTTGGTGGCTGGTCTGGATTGCATGATTACGGAAAGCCGCTTCTGTTTGAACCTGTACCCACCCCGCCGCCTCGAATGATCACGAGGCAGCCACGGACGAGAGGGTGACCATGGGTTTCATAGTCTGGATGGCGGTTTTGGGCGCGGTGTTGCTGACCCTGGCATTGACCGCGTCGTATTTGCGCTGGATGCCGGTGACGACCTCGGCCGTGTGTCTGGGCCTCGGGATTCTGATCGGTCCCGCTGCGCTGGGCTTCCTACAACTGGATGTTAAAGACGCCTCGGTCTGGATGGAGCACCTGACGGAAGTCGCGGTGCTGTTTTCGCTGTTCGTCTGCGGTCTCAAGCTACGCCTGCCGCTGGCAGATCGCCGCTGGAGGGTGGCCTTCGGCCTGGCCGGGCCGGTGATGGTGCTGACGATCATCGGCGTATGCCTGCTGCTGCATTTCGCGCTGAACCTGGGCTGGGGCTCATCGCTGTTGATCGGCGCGATTCTCGCCCCCACCGATCCGGTGCTCGCCTCCCTCGTCCAGGTCAACCATGCGAAGGACTACGACCCGGTACGCTTCGGCCTGTCTGGCGAAGCCGGGCTCAACGATGGCGTGGCGTTTCCCTTTGTGATTCTCGGCCTGCTGATGCTGCAGCAGGACGCCTCGCTCAACGAATGGATCGGTGACTGGGGCCTGCGCAGCCTGCTGTGGGCGGTGCCCGCCGGCCTGTTGACCGGTTACTGGATGGGCCGGGGCATTGGCAAGGCGACTTTATCGATGCGCATCAAGAACGAAGACAGCACGCTCTCCCCCAACGACTACCTGACCCTGGCCTTGATCGCCCTCGCCTACGTTGTCGCCGAAGCCATCGGCGGTTACGGCTTCTTATCGGTGTTCGCCGCTGGCCTCGGTTTGCGCCAGGCTGAAGTCCAAAGCAGCGGTGGCAATCACACGCCAGCGGAGCACCTGGTGCAGCCCGTGGTCGGGCATCTGGAGGCTGAACCGGCAGACGCCGTGCACGGTGATGTCGAGAACCTGCCAGATCCGCAAGTCGCGGCCGGGATCATGATGGGCGACATGCTGGCCTTCGGTGGTCTGGTGGAACGGGCGATGGAGGTATTCCTGGTCACGCTGCTCGGGGTGATCCTGGTCGCGCATTGGGATTGGCGGGCACTGGGTATCGCCGCGGTGCTGTTTCTGTTGATTCGTCCGCTGAGCGTGTTGCTGATGCCTTGGGGGTCGCTATTGAGTGTGCCGCAAAGGCTGTTGATCGGCTGGTTCGGCATTCGAGGCATCGGCAGTTTTTTCTACCTGTTCTATGCCCTCAATCACGGTTTGGGCCCGTCACTGGCGGGCGTCTGTACCAACATCACTCTGTCGGTGGTGGCGCTGAGTATCTTGCTGCACGGCATCAGTACACAGCCGATGCTGGCCTGGTACGAGCGACGCACCCCGTCCGTTGGGTGACAGAATGCGCCAGTCGTTCAGCCCATTGCTTACAGCGCTGGAACCAATGGCGCTTCATCAATGCCGGCGGTCAGCGGCACTTCGCTGCTGCCGGGCGTGAGAATCACCTTGCGGCAGTTTTCTTCTTTCTTATCGAACATCTTGTAGCCCTCCGCCGCCTGCTCCAGGGACAGGCGATGCGTAATGATCGCTTCCGGCTGCAAGCGACCGGTTTCGATGTGCCCGAGCAGTTCCGGCAGATAACGCTGCACGTGTGTCTGGCCCATTTTGAAGGTGATGCCTTTGTCGAACGCATCGCCGAACAGAAAGCCATGGATAAACCCGGAATACACGCCCGGCACACTCACCGTACCGCCGCGTCGAACCGCCGCGATGCACTGACGCAAAGCCTTGCCGCTGCCGCCTTCGAGCTTGAGGGTGGCCAACACAGTTTCCGTGGTGCTGCCCTTGGCTTCGAAACCCACGGCGTCAATGACCCCGTCGACACCGCGCGAGCCAGAGGTCTGGCGAATGATAGTGTCGGCTGGATCATCGTCGTCATCGAAGTTGATCGGGATCACGCCGTAAGTGCGCTGCGCATAGGCGAGTCGATAGTCGTGGTGATCGACCATGAAGATCTGATCGGCCCCGAGCATCCGCGCGCACGCTGCCGCCAGCAAGCCCACCGGGCCAGCGCCATAGATCGCCACGCTGGAACCCTGGCCAATGCCGGCATTGTTCACCGCTTGCCACGCGGTCGGCAGGATGTCCGACAGAAACAGCACCTTCTCGTCCGCCAATGTGCCCGGCACCTTGAACGGCCCGGTGTTGGCCTTCGGCACTCGCACCAGTTCCGCCTGACCGCCGGGAATCCCGCCGTACATGTGGCTGAAACCGAACAGCGCTGCGCCCGGTGGAATCGACTTTTTATTGATAATCGCGCCACGCCCGGTATTGGTGGTCTCGCAGGCGGCGAACAGGTCCATCTGGCAGAAGAAGCAGTCGCCACAGGCAATCACAAAGGGGATCACCACCCGGTCACCGCGCTGCACCGCCGTCACGCCACGGCCGGTTTCTTCGACGATGCCCATGAATTCATGGCCGAAAATATCGCCATGCTCCACGGTGGGAATCTTGCCGCGATACAGATGCAAGTCCGAGCCGCAGATGGCCGTGGCGGTCACCCGCAGGATAATGTCGTCGTCGGCTTCAATGATTGGATCGGGAACCGTGTCGACCCGGACGTCGTTGGCACCATGGTAGGTAGTCGCGCGCATGGCTGAATCCTCGTGGTTACAGAAATGACAGTCGTCTGTATTAAGGGAGGCGCGGATGACAGCGAGTTCAGTTGTGTTGGAGGCCTACCGGATCAGCGGTGATGTCGTGAAATGACCGAATTTAAAAGCGGTTTACCGCGCGCCGCGAACTGCATTGGGATGAGCGGTCAACCATGCAGCCTGCACGACACCTGACCGCGCGTTGATTGGCTATCTGTTTGATTTTCATGGCGTTAACGCTTAGCGGAAAACCGGCACGGGAAATGCTCCATCACTGTGAGCGAAACGGCATGGAGACCGTACGCGAACACTACCGTGATCATTAAGAGGTTTATCCCATGAACGCCATCGACCTGTTGAAAGCCGACCATGAACGCGTGAAAGGCATCTTGAGCCAGTTGAGCGAGTCCACCGAGCGCGGGGTGAAAAAACGCACCGACCTGCTCGCCAAGCTGGAGATGGAAATCACCATCCACACCCGCCTGGAAGAAGAAGTGCTCTACCCCGCCTACAAGGAAGCCGGCGGCAAGGAACAAGACATCATGTATTACGAAGCCAAGGAAGAGCACCGTACCGTCGATTCGCTGGTGCTGCCTGACCTGAAAACCACTGACCCATCGAGCCTGGAGTTCGCTGGCCGGGTGAAGGTGGTCAAGGAACTGCTGGAGCACCACATCGAAGAAGAAGAGTCGGAGATGTTTCCGCAGGCCAAGAAGCTGTTGGGCAAAGCGCAACTCGAAGAACTGGGCGCGCGCATGGAAAGCCTGAAAGCGCAGTACAAGAAAGAAATGATGGCGGCCAACCTGGCGGCATGAGGTGGCTGAACCAAAGAGCCCGGCTAAATGCCGGGCTTTTTTGTTGGATCAGAAAATATCGGCAGATACCACGAACCCTGTGGTCGCTGGCTTGCCTGCGATGAGGCCATCACATTCAACACTCTGGTCAACGGTTCACGCCCCCGGATGACTCACTTGAATATAAAACGCATAACTCCCCAGCAAGACCCAAAACACCGCGAAGATCCACGGCGTACGCACCGAGAACAGCAGCGACTTGCGGTAACCCTTATGGCTTGACTCCAATTCGCTGAACAGCGGCGACTCGTCGTACGCCAGGCCCATCAAGGGTTCGCTGATCAACAATTGGCTCTGTTTGAAGTGCCAATGGTCGATGATGTCATACGCGGCACGAATCCCCGGCCAGGCATTCAGCGAACTGAGTACGCCGAGCAGCGCCAAAAACGGCGGCACGACCAAGGTGAACAGCTTTCCCCACTCGGGGTTGAGGTTGGCCATGCACGACGCGAAAGCAATCACCAAAAAAGACTGCGCGGCTAAATAAGCGTCCGTGCGGTTGGCGAGGATGCTGGTTTCGTATTGGATTTCACGTCGGTAGAAGTCCAGTCGTTCCTTGGGGGAGCCGAACATCTTGGCATTGTGTTCGGTGAGGGTTTCTTCAGCGGTCGGTTCGGTAAGGATTCTGGGCACGGTCGTCACTGGCAATTAATAGTCTTCGGCTTTTGGTTCAGCAGGCTCAACGCCCCAGGCTCGGCGTAATGGGCCGTCTGCGCCGTGCACTGGATCCGCCGCCGGCAGCGTGACCTGAGCGATACGCGCCAAGGACGCCTGATAATCCGCCTCGCCCGGCTGCAACAGATCGTAATGGTCTTGCCCTTTTGGATAAGCGCCAACCACCAGGAAATCCGCGCTCTGTTCCAGGCTGCGATGCCCAGTGCCAGCGGGCAGCACCAACACATCGCCCGCCTCGACTTCGACCCGCGAACCGGACTCGCCGCCAAGCAAAAGCAGCGCCCGGCCGCTGATGACACCGAGTACTTCGTGTGCGGTGGAGTGGTAATGCTGATACTCGTACACCTGCGAACGCCATCTCGCCGGCCAGTCGTGCTCGGTGAACAGCGCCTCGAAGGCGACGGCTTTGTCGCTGTGCTGCAAGGGCACAGCGCGGTAGAGCAACGCCGGCCAGCGGCTGTTGGGGGTTCGGCCGTCGCCGTTGAAATACAACTGCAAGGGCTGCGTCAGGTGGTTATCGAGCATATGGGCAAACTCCGAATCGATATTCCTCTGAGCCGGTGCGCCGCCGAAAATTCAAAGCAATCGCGGTCACACCGTCGCTGACGCCGGCAGAGGAGCGTCGCTTTCTGTTTCCCACCAACGCGGCAGCAATTGTCGGACCTTGCTCTCGGCGAAACGATCGTCGATCAGCAGCACCACGCCACTGTCCTGTTGTGTACGGATCACCCGCCCGGCCGCTTGCACGACTTTTTGCACACCGGGAAACAAATAAGTGTAGTCGTAGCCAGACCCGAAAATGGCCGCCATCCGCTGTTTGATCTGCTCGTTCACCGGGTTCAGTTGCGCCAGACCGAGGGTGGCGATGAAGGCGCCGATCAGACGCGCGCCAGGCAGGTCGATGCCTTCGCCGAAAGCCCCGCCCAATACGGCGAATCCGATGCCTTGGCTGTGCGGGGTGAATTGCCCGAGGAAATCCTGGCGCTGTGTCTCGCCCATACCCCTTGATTGCGCCCACTGAGTGATAGCCGGATGCTGTTGCGCCAACAACTGCGCGACTTGCTGCAGATAATCGAAACTGCTGAAGAACGCCAGGTAGTTGCCGCGTCGCTGGTAAAACTGCTCGGCCATCAGGTCGACGATGGGCTGCAGCGAACTTTGGCGGTGGCTGAATCGGGTGGAAATGCGGCTGATGATCCGGACTTGCAATTGGTCTGCGGTGAAGGGCGATTCAACATCGATGCACACGGTGTCCGCCGGTGTGCCGAGCAAGTCTGCGTAATAGCGTCGTGGGCTCAGGGTTGCGGAAAACAGCACGGTGCTGCGGGCGGTGGTCAGGCGCGGGCCGATGAACCCGGCGGGCACCACGTTGCGCAGGCACAACTGCGACAACTCACTGTTGCCGCGTTCACGTTTGCTGATGTCGAACAGGAACTGCTGATCGAACAACTCCGCCACCCGGCCGAACTGCAAGGCATCAAAATAGAAGGTCTGCAGGGTCTGGTCCAGGCCTTGCGGGTGGTCGTTGAGGTAATCGCCGATGCTCGCGGTGCACTGGTTCAAGGCGTACAGCAGTTTCTCCGGTGCTTTCGGATAGGCCTGATATGGGGCGATTTGCGCATCGTGGAGGAAATTCCATTCGCGATTGAGCCGCTGCAAGGTCTTCTTCAACGGCGCTGGCGCAGATTTGCGCACCTGATTCAGCGCAGCCTGGTCGAGGGTCGCGCTGTACATGCCACGGGCGCGCTCCACCAGGTTATGTGCCTCGTCCACGAGTACCGCAACTTTCCATTGGTTGAGTTGCGCGAGACCGAACAGCAGCGCACTGAAGTCGAAGTAATAGTTGTAGTCCGCCACCACCACGTCCGCCCACCGCGCCATTTCCTGGCTCAGGTAATACGGGCAGACCTGATGCTCCAGTGCGACGTGCCGCAGCGCCTGTTGATTCAGCAGCCGCACTCGGCTGGCGGCCCGGCGTGCGGCGGGCAAACGATCATAAAAGCCCTCGGCCAACGGGCAGGATTCGCCATGGCAAGCTTTGTCCGGGTGTTCGCAGGCCTTGTCGCGGGCAACCATCTCCAGCACCCGCAACGGTAAGTCGGCCTGGCTGCGGCCGATCACTTCGGCGGCGTCCAGGGCCAATTGGCGGCCGGGGGTCTTGGCGGTGAGGAAAAACACCTTGTCCAGCTGTTGCGGGGCCATGGCCTTGATGAGGGGGAACAGAGTGCCAAGGGTTTTACCGATACCGGTGGGCGCCTGGGCCATCAGACAGCGGCCGGTGCTGACGGCTTTGAACACCGACTCCGCCAAATGCCGCTGCCCCGGCCGGAACCCCGCATGGGGGAACACCAGCCCTTGCGCCGCCAGATTTCGCGCCTGCCGATGAGCCATTTCCTGCTCGGCCCAGGTCAGGAACAGCAAGCAGTGAGTCTCGAAGAAGCCGTGCAGTTCATCAGCGCTGAACGCCTCGACCAGACAAGTTTCCTTTTCACTGCTGATATCGAAATACACCAGCGCCAAGTTGATGCTGGTCAGGTGCAGCTTCTGGCACATCAACCAGCCATAGACCTTGGCCTGCGCCCAGTGCAGCTGGCGATGGTTGGCCGGCTGCTTGCTGAGGTCGCCGCGATAGGTTTTGACTTCTTCGAGGCAGTTTTGCTTCGGGTCATAACCGTCCGCCCTGC
Source organism: Pseudomonas rhizozeae (assembly GCF_031583775.1). Taxonomy (NCBI): domain Bacteria; kingdom Pseudomonadati; phylum Pseudomonadota; class Gammaproteobacteria; order Pseudomonadales; family Pseudomonadaceae; genus Pseudomonas; species Pseudomonas rhizozeae. The sequence goes on along the minus strand of NZ_JAVLSB010000006.1, from coordinate 6,750 downwards.
CCTTGACCGTCAGTTCCCGAAACTGGCCTTCGAGGGCCACTTCGCTCTGGTACTCGTCGCTGCGCCGCGAGGCGACGGTGCGATGGCCGAGCATGCCCTCGAGCGCGGTCGGCGATGGCGTGAAGCGCAGGTCGAGGTCGCCGACCTTGGCGGTGAACTCGCACAACGCCCGCACCGCAACGCGGTAGCTCATGCCGACTGTTCCAGTTCCAGGTCATCCTCGGCCCATTGCACATAACAAACGGTGACCGGCATTTGGTGTTGCCGGCAGAACTCGATCCAGCGCAATTGATTGTCCTGCAAGCGATCACCCGGACCTTTGACCTCGATCATGCGGTAGGTTTTTTGCTGCGGCCAGAACTGAATCAGGTCCGGCATGCCGGCGCGGTTGGCCTTGATGTCCAGCAACAGGCGCTGGAACCAGTGCCGCAGATGCTCGGCGGGCAGGCAGTCGAGGGCCTGTTCAAGGAGGTCTTGCGTCAAGGCGCCCCAAAAGACGAAAGGTGACTGCACCGCGCGTTTGTCGGCGTAACGCTGGCGAATGGTCGCCCGATAGCGACCGTCATCCAGTTCCGCAAAACAGGCCTCGAACAAATCGGCGCGGCGACTGTGGAAGTCTTCGCTGAGCAAATCCGCCGGCCCGCGCTGGAACGGGTGAAAAAACGCGCCGGGCAACGGCGCGAAAATCGCCGGCCAGCACAACAGGCCGAACAGCGAATTGATCAGGGTGTTCTCGACGTAATGCACCGGCGCCGATGCGTCGGTCAAATGGGCCTGGACGTGAAACTCCACCGACAGCAACGGATCGCGGCGCGGTATCAGCAGATCAAGGCGTTCCGCCGCCCGCGCGACGGTTCGCGCCACCGGCGGGCCACCGAGGCGTCGGCGCAACCTCGGCACCATGCGCAGCAAGGCCTGCTGTTCGGCGGCGTCTTGCGGCGCTATCTGCGCGTCGAGGGCCAGGTCCAGGGCCAATTGCGTTTCACCCACCCGCTCCAGCACGCGGATCATCCGCAGGCGTGCGCCGGGGTATGAACAATGGCGGTAGATCATCAGGGCATTAGCGAAGTCTGCCATGCGCTCGCACTGATAGCCGACCCGGAACAACAGCTTGGCCTTGCGCCGCGCCAGCCAAGGGTTGTCGCTCATGGCCAGGGCATTAATCTGTTCGACCACCTCGCCCACGTCCTCGCCGGCTTCCAGGCGCAATTGGCATTGGTGCAGCGCGAGGCAGGCATCCACGTCTTCGCGGCGGCGCAAGCCTCTGGACTCGGCGCTGATGGCGACTTTCTCGTAGGTGAAAATGCCCAGGTCGGCGAGGACAAATTCCGACCAGTCCTGGTGTAGATTGCCGAAAAACATCAACCGCAGTCGATCGCACAGGTCCATCAGCGTCAGGCTGAACAACCGGTCATCCAGCGCCGGGCACCATTGGGCAAAGGTTTGCGCTTCGCTGAAGCGTTCGCCGAGCAACGCCAGCCAATCGGATTTGCGCGCCTTGGGCTGGTCGATGGCATGACCCAGGCACTGGAGAATTTCCGCCTTGAGCAACGCCGCGCAGACTTCATCTACCGTCAATAGCGCCTGTTCGTCGATCCAGCCCAAGGCCAGCAGCGGGCCTGCGGCCTGCAGGCTGTCGCCGATTTCTGCATAACGCAATTTGCTCGCGCGAAAACGCTGGCCCTTGCGCATGATCATGCGCACCAGTAATGCCCTGGACACCTTGGGCAATCTGCGGAAGGCGAGGATGAAGGCCTGCTCGTCCTCGGCCAGCACATCGGCATAGCGAAGCTCAAGCCAATCAAGCACTTGCTGGAAGTTATTAAGGTAATAGAACGGGTCGTCGAGAGGATTGTCGGTCACGGGATATCTGGGCCGTCGCAAGCAGGTACTGGTTATGCATACAGATAACAGCAGAGGACTGTGCGGCGCAAATGGAAAAAGATAAGCGGCCACTCGGATATCTATTTTTTCCTGCCGCGAACTTTCCGCCAGACTGTGAGACCAACAGCCATCAGCGGCGCACTTGCGGCTCGGCGCCCGATCGAATTCATGAAAAACCGAGGTGTGACAATGAACATCAAACTCCTGGCCCTGCCCCTGGCCGTTACCGCGTGCCTTGCGCTGGCAGGCTGCTCGACCCCAACCGTGGTCACCCTGCAGAACGGTACGCAATACCTGACCAAAGACATGCCGGAAACCAAAACCAAGGACGGTTTCTACGAGTTCGAAGATATTTCCGGTTCTAAAGTCAAGGTTCGCGCCGATGAAGTGGCGACGGTGCGCAAGGAAGACTGACCTGCCACCACCGAAACAACAAAGGGCCCCATGCAGGGGCCCATTTTTATGACTGGCCGCAACTGCCCTGCACTTAACTGCCGGTGCGAATCTTGTTCCAGATCCGCGTGCGAATCCGGTCGATGTTCAGCGGCATGGCTTCCAGGGCAAACAACTTGCCCATCATTGCCTCGCTTGGGTAAACCTTGGTGTCGCTCTTGAGTGTCGGGTCGATCAGGCTGTCAGCGGCTTCGTTGCCATTGGCGTAACGCACGAAGTTACTGATGCTGGCCATCACGTCCGGGCGCAGCAGGTAGTTCATGAAAGCGTAACCGGCCTTCTCGTTCGGTGCGTCGGCCGGCATGGCGACCATGTCGAACCAGATTGGAGCGCCTTCCTTGGGAATCTCGTAGCCGATGTGCACGTTGTTCTTCGCTTCCTTGGCGCGGTTGTCCGCTTGCAGGATGTCACCCGAGAAGCCGACCGCCACGCAGATATCGCCGTTGGCCAGGTCGCCGGTGTACTTGGACGAATGGAAGTACGTCACGTATGGGCGAATCTTCATCAGCAGCGCTTCGGCTTTTTTGTAGTCTTCCGGGTTTTTGCTGTGGTGCGGCAAGCCCAGGTAGTTCAGCGCGGCCGGGAGCATTTCCGGGCCGTTGTCGAGGATCGCTACGCCGCACTTTTGCAGCTTCTGCATGTATTCCGGCTTGAAGATCAAGTCCCAGGAATTCACCGGTGCGTCATCGCCGAGCACCGCTTTGACCTTGTCGATGTTGTAACCGATGCCGGTGCTGCCCCACAGGTACGGGAACCCGTGTTCATTGCCTGGATCGTTGGTCTGCAACGCCTTGAGCAGCACCGGATTGAGGTTTTTCCAGTTGGGCAACTGGCTCTTGTCGAGTTTTTTCAGGGCGCCGCCCTGGATCTGCCGGGCCATGAAGTGGTTGGAGGGGAACACCACGTCATACCCCGAGTTGCCGGTCATTAACTTGCCGTCGAGGGTCTCGTTGCTGTCGTAGACGTCATAGCTGAAGCCAATGCCGGTTTCTTTCTGGAAATTCTTCGTGGTGTCGGGCGCGATGTAGCTCGACCAGTTGTAGATTTTCACGGTGTCGGCGGCCTGGCTGAACGAGGCGACGAACATCAGCGGTGTCAGGGCCAGGGTCTTGGCAAACGTCTTTCGGATCATGAGTCGATTCCTGTGGGGGCTGTTGTTGTTGGCAGGCAATCAAAAGATCAAAGAAATCAGAAAATCAGGACATAGGTCTTGCGCACGGTTTCCTGGATGTCCCAGATCCCGAGGCTGTTGGCCGGCAACATCAGCGCATCGCCGGCTTCGATGTGCAGCGTTTCGCCATCATCCGGAGTGAAGGTGCAGCGGCCCTGGATGAAGTGACAGAACTCCTGGGCAACGATCTGTCGCCGCCAGCGTCCGGGCGTGCATTCCCACACGCCGGTTTCGACACCGTCATCGCGCTCGATACTGGTGGTCGATGCTACCGCTACCGACGTGCCGAGCGGCACCGCCACGGGATTGGAGTCTTCGAGGGGCATGTGCAAGGTGTTTTTGAACTGGGTGATGCTCATGGGAATACCTGTGTGTGAAAAATCGCCAATTACTGCATGAAACCTTCCATGAACCCCGCCACCCGGCTGGCAAGCTTGCGGCGCCAAGGCGCGGTGGCCGGATCGGCGAGGGTTTTGTCTTCATGAACGAAGCTGCGGATGATCGCGTTGTAGCCCAACCAGCGGCACGGCTCCGGCTCCCAGGCGCGCAAGTTGTCGAGGCCACCGCCGGGGATCACCCAGGGTTGGCGCACCAGGTCCGTGTCACGTTGCAACATCAAGTCCGCCAGGGTTCGCCCGGCCAGGTTGCTGGCGCCCACCCCTTCGCCGCCGTAGCCGCCGGCCAAGGCAATGCCGCTGGACGGGTCACAGAGCATGTGCGGCTTGAAATGCCGCGACATGCCGAGGTTGCCGCCCCAGGCGTGGGTGATGCGCACGTTTTTGAGTTGCGGGAACAGCTCGCTGAACAGGTAGCGGCGCAGTTCGATCTCGTTGCTGGTGAGCTGGAAGTCATGGCGCAACTTGCCGGCGAACTGATAGCCGCCACGGGCGCCGAACACCAAACGATTGTCGGCACTGCGCTGGCCGTAGGTGACCTGGCGGCTGCTCTCGCCGAACGCTTGGCCGTGGCTGAGGCCGATTTCATCCCAAGTCGCAGCGCTCAACGGTTCAGTGGCCACGATCAAGCTCTGCACCGGCAATTGATAGCGACCCAGCGGCGGCAAGGTCACGCCGTAGCCTTCCACGGCCGGCACCACCCAGCGTCCGCGAACCTGAGCTTTGGCAGTGCGCACGCTGCCGGTTTGCCAATCGGTCACCGGGCTGTTTTCGTAGATCTTCACACCCATGCGTTCCACCGTTCGGGCCAATCCCCGGACTAACCTTGCCGGTTGAATGGTCGCGACGTGCGGTGCATAGATACCGCCATAAGGCTTGGCAATTCTGATCTGTTGCGCCAATTGCTCGGGGCTGAGCCAACGGTAATCGGCCTCGGTCAGGCCTTGGGCGTAGAGCATTTCCAGATAGCGTCGCTGGCTGACTTCCTGCTCGGGATAGCGCGCGGCGCAGTACAGCACCCCGCCCTTGCGAAAATCACAGGCGATCGCCTCACGTTCGATGACGTCGGCCACCTCGTCGGGGATGGCATGGAGTAGATCAAAGGAGGCGCGGCGCGATTCGGCTGACAACCCGGCCAGCAAGCGATCTTCACCCAGCAAGTTGCCCATGACCCAGCCACCGTTGCGCCCAGAGGCGCCGAAACCGGCGGTTTGACCTTCGACAATGGCGATCTGCAGTTCAGGTGCCTGACGCTTTAGGTAGTAAGCAGTCCAAAGCCCGGTGTAGCCCGCGCCGATGATCACCACGTCGACCTGCGCATCCTGCTCCAGCGCCGGCCGCGCCAGCAGCGGCTCGTCGAGCTGGTCCATCCATAAACTGATCGATTGCCACGCTGACATTGCGCACTCCGCCACTCAATACGTCGATGGCTTCGATCCTAGTGCGCGACCTCAGGCGTTGTCGTGCGCGCGTGCACGCAGAGAAATTTGCCGCGCATAGGCCTTGGGCGACAGCCCCGTGTGCTGGCGGAAACATTTGTAGAAGGCCGAGAGCGAATTGAAGCCGGCAGCAAACGCCAGCTCATCAATGCGTAACGGTGGCGAGGCCTTGTCCAGCGCCGCCAATAAATGCTGCAGACGCGCGTGGTTGACGTAGCGATAGAAGCTCTGGCCCAGTACCTGATTGAGCAAATAGGAAATCTGATTGCGGCTGTACCCACACTCCTTCGCCACCCGTTGCAGATCAAGGTCCGGATCAAGGTACGGCTGCTGACGCTGAAAATACTGCTGAAGATCCTCGGCCATGAAACTCAGTTGGCGCGGCGACAGCCCCAGGCGACTGGCTGCCGGGCGCAGATCGTCAGGGTCTTTCCCGGCACCGGGCTCGCGCACCAGCGAGGCATACTCGTTGACCCGCCAGATCAGCCCATCGCGCACGGTGATGGCCTCGCTGGAGCGGAACGACACCAGCCCGTCGCTGCCCTTGAGGGTCATGTTGTACTGGATAAACGCTGTGTCGCCGTCCAGGCGAATGCGGTCGGAGTGTTCCAGCGCTTCGCCGGGTGCACGGGGCATGCTGCTGAGCACGTAGTCGCGCAGTTCGCCGAGGCCCATGCGGCGGTTCTGGAAAAAGTCGTTGTACTCGATGTCTGGGTGATACAACGCCATCACCCCGTCCAGGTCGCGGTATTTCCAGCACAAGTGGTAGCGCATGACCGTCTCGCCGGTGGCTTGGGTCTGCGCCGGGCCGTCGTCATGGGCGGGCATAAACGTCTCGCGCAAAAACCCGACTGTGCCGAACTTGCGCCCCCGCATCAATGGCCAATTCATGGCCACGGTTCACGCCGCCGGTTGCGAACGCTGACCTGAATCAAAAAATGTGCGCGCAATCGCTAAACGGACTGAAAATTTTCACGTGGCATTCACATGCCCCTGCTATGGTTAAAACCACTTACCCGGTTGAGCCAATGACGGTTCTTCCCTCCTAACATGAGCTAAAGGAAGCGCTCGATGAAGAAGGCGGGCAACACATGAACAAAGCGTTCAGCAAGGTCACATTCCCCAACGCATGCCAGTTGATGCGTTGGCACTTTCATCCCATGGGTTTCGAAGCGAACATGGACGCGCCGGGCAGCATGATTGCCCGCCTGTTCGACCGCGCGACCGGTGAGACGATGATTGCCATTGCTGGAATCCCCTGCGCCACGGTGATGAACGCTGCCGATGTCGAACGGATCATTGAAGCGGTCGAAGATGAATTGGAAGCCTTCGTACCGCCGTTATCACTGAAGAGTTATGCCTGACCCAGGCCAGCAAGCCAAAAGCCCACGCGAGTGGGCTTTTTTGT